>CAZPKZ010000038.1:0-9460 GCA_964587285.1 uncultured bacterium
CATGAAAAAGAATAAAGCGGCGTCTCCTTCGCTGGGCGCTGCCCGAAAATTTTAACGTGCCGCAAGCCAAATCACTAAAACCTTCTATTCTGATCCCTTTTTCAACAACCGATTCCAGCGCTTTTTGATGCTGTCTCATAATAAAACAATTGGTTTCGGTGATATTGGCGAGCGGCTTCGATTCCCCAATCTCCAAAATGAGTGAAAAATTGAGGCATCCCGGTCCTTGTACCACGGTTCCCCCGCCTGAAGGGCGCCTCAAAATTGGAATGTTTTTGGCTTTGCAGGCTGACAGATTTACTTCCGAGTGGATTTTGCCTGAATACCCGACAACAATAAAATAATCCCGCGGTTCCCAAAATCTCAAGACCTCATGGCCATTTCCTTCCTCCGAGAGCTCAAGCAGCGCCTCATCGCAGGCAAGGTTATGTTCAGGGGTTGGAAAAGTGTGGTCAATATATTTCATAGCCGGACGATAAACTTCATTATACCAAAATTTCCATAACCGAGGTATAATCGATCACCCCCAATCAGTCCAAGCTAAAGGGTTTACAAGCGACCAAGGGGTGATTTTTGTACTTCAATTGATTAAGAGGGCACTTTGCATCAGCCTGAGATAGCACCGGTTATTTCGACTCCCTATGTCAATACGATCCTGCCTGAGAAGGAAGTCCCTTACCCGGGAGACAGGGAAATTGAGCGGCGGATTAAAAGTTTCATCCGTTGGAATGCAATGGCCATGGTGGTGAAGGCCAACCGCATTCATAATGGGATCGGCGGCCACATTTCGACCTACGCTTCCTGCGCTACTTTATATGAAGTAGGTTTCAATCATTTTTTCCGCGGCGGGGACGGAGATCGTTTAGGCGATTTGGTTTATTTTCAGGGCCATGCGTCACCGGGGAATTATGCCCGAGCTTATTTAGAACGGCGCCTGGATGCGAAATTTCTTCATCATTTCCGCCAGGAATTGGCCGAAGGCGGCGGTCTTTCTTCGTATCCTCATCCTTATCTGATGCCGGATTTTTGGCAATTTCCTTCGGTTTCAATGGGGCTTGCCCCCATCATGTCGATTTATCAAGCGCGGTTTCTGCGTTACTTGAAGGCAAGAGGGTTTATGAAAGGCACGGAACCCAAAGTGTGGTGTTTTGTCGGGGACGGAGAATCAGATGAACCCGAAACATTGGGTGCCCTGACGTTAGCTTCGCGCGAAAACTTGGATCATTTGATTTGGGTCGTCAATTGCAATCTTCAGCGCTTGGACGGCCCCGTCCGGGGCAATGGAAAAATTATTCAGGAGCTTGAAAGCGCTTTTCGCGGTGCGGGCTGGAATGTCATCAAAGTGATTTGGGGTTCGAGTTGGGATCCGCTTCTTCGAGCAGACCAAAGCGGCCTCTTAATGAAGCGGATGGCGGAAGCCGTCGACGGCGACTACCAGAAATATTCCGTGGAACCGGGAAGCTACACACGGAAACATTTCTTCGGCAAGTACCCAGCGCTTTTTAAAATGGTCAATCACCTGACGGATGATCAAATCACCAAGCTTCTGCGCGGCGGCCACGATCCCGAGAAAGTTTATAATGCCTACAAAAAGGCGGTGGAACATAAAGGCCAGCCGACTGTCGTTTTGGCAAAGACGGTGAAAGGTTACGGGCTGGGTGAGGCAGGCGAGGGGCGAAATATTACCCATCAGCAGAAGAAGCTCAATGAAAAAGAGCTCAGGGAATTTCGAGACCGCTTTCACGTGCCTCTTAATGATGAAGAAGTAGTGAACGCCCCTTTCTACCGCCCTCCTGCCGATAGTGTAGAAACCAAATATCTTTTGGAACGGCGAAAAGTTTTGGGCGGTTTTCTGCCGCAGCGTAAGGTAAAGGCCCCGCCGCTCGAAGCCCCCGAGATGGATTATTTCGCCGAGTTTTTGAAAGGCTCCGGCCAGCTGGAAGCTTCTTCGACGATGGCATTTGTCCGGCTTCTGACCAAACTTTTACGCCATGAAAAAATTGGAAAACGAATTGTCCCGATCATTCCGGATGAGGCAAGAACCTTCGGTTTGGACGCGCTTTTTAGGCAAATCGGTATTTATTCGTCTAAGGGACAGCTTTACGAACCTGTAGACCGTGAGTCTCTTTTATATTATCAAGAGGCCAAGGACGGGCAGCTTCTGGAGGAAGGAATTACGGAAGCGGGCTCGATGTCTTCCTTTATTGCCGCCGGGACCAATTACGCCAATCTTGGTTTCAGCATGATCCCGTTTTTCATTTACTATTCGATGTTTGGATTTCAAAGAATTGGTGATTTGATATGGGCCGCCGGTGACATTAAGGCAAAGGGGTTTTTGCTGGGCGCGACCGCGGGACGCACGACACTCAACGGCGAAGGCCTCCAGCACGAAGACGGCCACAGCCATCTTCTGGCCAGCACGATTCCGAATCTAATCGCCTATGACCCGGCTTTTGGATATGAGATCGCCGTGATTGTTCGAGACGGAATCAGACGAATGTATGAGAAGGGCGAGGAAGTGTTTTATTACCTTACGCTATACAATGAAAATTATGAAATGCCGCCGATGCCTGAAGGAGTTGAAGAAGGAATCCTGAAAGGCCTCTATAAATTTCGGGTAGGAAGTAAGGATAAGAAAATAAAAGCGCACATTCTCGGAAGCGGCCCTATCCTGCGCGAAGCGCTTAAAGCCCAAAAGATTTTGGAGAAAGATTACGGCGTTTCCGTTGACATTTGGAGCGCCACCAATTACAAGCAGTTAAGAACGGAAGCCCTCGGCGTCAGAAGATGGAATATGCTGCACCCGGCTTCGGAGCCGAAAAAATCCTATGTTGAAAGAATGCTTGAGAAAGAGCGCGGAATATTTGTCGCGGTCTCAGATTACATGAAGATTGTACCGGAACAGATCGCACCGTGGGTTCCGGGCGGTTTGATGACGCTCGGCACCGACGGATTTGGCAGAAGCGATACACGAGAAAACTTGAGGCGGTTTTTCGAAGTGGACGCCGAAATGACGGTGGTCGGAACTTTGTATGCGCTGTCGCAGAAGGCTGTTGTTAAAAAAGAAGTCGTTGAAAAGGCGATTAAGGATTTAAAGATCGATCCGGAGAAAACTTATCCCATTTGCGTGTAAAAAATGATGCAGATTAAAATCCCATTTCTTGCTGAAGGTGTCGAATCAGGTACCGTGGTGAGTATTTTGGTTTCGGAAGGCGCCACGGTAAAAAAAGATCAGACCCTTTTGGAACTCGAAACCAATAAAGCCACGGCGCCCATTCCTTCTCCGGAAGCAGGCACCATTATGAAAATTCTTGTGAAAGAAGGCGATGAAGTCCAAGTAGGGCAGGCCGTCGTTACGCTCGCTGAAAGCGGCGCAGCGCCGACTGAAACATCCGCTCGAGAAGAAATCGTTCAACCCAAGAAACCGCCGGTCCAAGCTGAAGGTTACTCCTATCAATCAAAAAGCGGCCTTCCGCCGCCGGCATCGCCCTCGATTCGCAAAGTCGCGAAGGAACTGGGAATTGATCTGACCAAAATCAAAGGCAGTGAACGAGGCGGCAGGATTACACTTGAAGATTTAAAAGCTCATGTCGCCGGCCTTCGCCAGAAATCTGATCAACCGACGGCGCAAAAGGCTTCTGTCAGCATTGATTTTTCAAAATGGGGGCCTGTGAGCCGAAAACCGCTTTCTTCGACTCCGCGCACGATCGGGGAGAGAATGCACGAGTCTTGGGCCGCGATTCCGCATGTGACTCAATTTGCCGATGCCGATATGACGTTGCTTCTGGAGCTTCGAAAAAAAAATCTGGCCGAATATGAAAGCCGCGGAGCCCGCCTGACGGTAACGGGAATCATTTTGAAAGCGGTCATTGGGCTATTAAAGAAATATCCGGTGTTTAATTCTAGTTTAGATGAAGCAAAAAACGAAATGGTGTATAAACATTATTATCATCTCGGAGTAGCCGTGGATACCGAGCAAGGGCTGCTTGTGCCGGTTGTAAAGAATGTGGATCAAAAAGGGTTGCTCGAGCTTTCGATTGAATTAGCCGTGTTGTCTGAAAAAGCAAGACAGCGGAAAATTTCTCTTGAAGAACTTCAAGGCGGGACGTTCACCATTTCAAATTTAGGCAGCATCGGCGGCGCCCACTTTACTCCGATTATCAATCGGCCCGAAGTGGCGGTCTTGGGACTTGGCCAAGGGGCCGTAAAACCTGTCGTCAAGAATGGGAAAATGAGTACGGCGGCCCTCCTTCCGGTATGCCTTTCTTATGATCATCGTGTGATCGACGGAGCCGACGGCGCGCGATTTATTCAAGAATTAGTGAGCGCGCTTGAAAACTTAGGAGAGGATTTGTTTGAATGAACGCGGTTAAAACGGAAATTGTGGTTGTAGGCGCAGGCCCCGGAGGATATGCCGCCGCTTTTTACGCCGCCGACAAAGGCAAAAAAGTAATCTTAGTTGAGCAGGATAAGCGGCTGGGCGGAGTGTGTTTGAATCGCGGCTGTATTCCGTCTAAGGCATTGCTTCACGTTACTAAATTGATTACCGAAGCGAAAGAATCTCAGAAGCGCGGCATTACCTTTGGATCGCCTAAGATTGAACTTGGGAAATTACGCGCTTGGAAAGAATCAATTCTTGAAAAGCTGGCGCAAGGAATTAATTCTCTGGCCCAGCGCAGGGGCGTAGAAGTTTTATACGGAAGAGGCCATTTTGAAGATTCCAATACGTTGCGCGTTGAAACTTCAAAAGGGCAGCAGTACATTCATTATGAAAAAGCGATTATCGCCGTCGGTTCTAAGCCCGCGCTTCCGTCTGCTTTTGATCTGGGGAATAAAAGAATCATGACTTCCACGGAAGCTTTGGAACTTGAAGAAATTCCAAAGAGCCTTTTGATCGTGGGCGGCGGCTATATCGGTATGGAATTAGGCACGGTTTACGCCACGTTGGGCGCTCAAGTGGTGATGGTCGAAGCTTTGAGCTCCATTTTAATGGGCGCCGATCCGGACTTAATTCGTCCTGTAAAGGCTTATGCGGATAAGGCGTTTAAGGAAGTCCGATTAAATGCGAAAGTTTTGAAAATGGAGACGCACGGCAAACAGATCAAAGTAACGATGGAACTTGAAGGGAAGAGAAAAGAAGAATCCTACGACCGCGTGCTGGTTTCGGTCGGCCGCGTTCCAAACTGCGAAGATCTTGGGCTTGACAACACAAAGGTTGCCAAAGATGATAAGGGATTTATTCGAGTCAACGAAAAACAAGAGACTTCAGATCCCCGTATTTTTGCGATCGGAGATGTGGTGGGCGGCGCGCTTTTAGCGCACAAGGCTTCGAAAGAGGCAAGGATTGCGGTCGAAGTCATCACGGGCGAATCGAGCGCTTTTCAAAATATTATTCCGGCCGTTGTCTTTACGGATCCGGAAGTGGCTTGGTGCGGTCTTACGGAATCAGAAGCCAGAGAAAAAGGAATTTCTGTTCAGATTGCGCGATTTCCGTGGTCTGCTTCGGGCCGGGCTTTAAGTTTTGACCGGATTGATGGGCTGACCAAACTGGTGATCGAACCTGAAAGCGAACGGATTTTGGGCGTCGGAATTGTGGGTGCCGGAGCCGGAGAATTGATCAGCGAAGGCGTCTTAGCCGTTGAAATGGGTGCGACGGTGAAAGATCTAGCGGAGTCAATTCATCCTCATCCCACGCTTTCAGAGACACTCATGGAATGCGCCGAGATGTTTTACGGATATTCTACGCACGCGTTCGTCCGGAAGAGATCTCAAGAAAATTCGTCCTCAGTTTAATCTTGCGCCCTTAGCTCAGTTGGTAGAGCAGCTGACTCTTAATCAGCGGGTCGAAGGTTCGATCCCTTCAGGGCGCAAAATTTCTCGACAATCCTTCAGACCACATCCTTCCGTTTCTCCTTGAAGAATCCTAAAAACTTACTATAATAACAAGGTTTTGCATTTATAAGATTCGAATTACCAATTACTTAGAGCGTTTGGAGACGCGGGAGTAGCTCAACGGTAGAGCGCAACCTTGCCAAGGTTGATGTTGCGGGTTCAAATCCCGTCTCCCGCTCGATCCTTCGAAGGAAGATCGCCATTGTTTGATTAGGAGTTCATGAAATTGAAGATCAATGTTAAAGACGTCAATTCGTGTGAAAAAATTCTGACCATCGATGTTCCCCCAGAAATGGTAGCGGAAGAATTTTCCGCCTTTTATGAAGCCGCCGGGAAACAAGCCAAAATCCCGGGTTTTCGTCCCGGGCATGCGCCTAAACATGTGGTCGCGCTTCATTACCGCGAAGAAGCCCGCCAGGAAGTTTTAAAGCAGCTCGTTTCAAAATCTTTTCGAGACGCGGTGCGTCAGGAAGAAATTCCGGTCATCGGATATCCACGCATTGAAAATATCGAGTTTGATGAAACACGCCTCAAATTTAAAGCTCATGTGGAAATGCGGCCCAAAATAAAGCTCGATAAATACGCCGGGCTTTCGGTCAAACGCGATCCGGTTGTAGTGAACGAGTCTGAGATTGACGAGGCTTTAAAGCGGATTCAAGAATCCCACGCCAAATTTCAAGCTGTGGAAGGCAGAGAGGCGCGATTGGGCGATTTTCTGATTTGTGATTACCGGTTAAACGCGGATGGTCAAGAACTGGAAAAACGGGATGGAGAATGGATTGAGATTCGTGAAAAGGATTACCTGGAAGGATTTTCCAAACAACTGATCGGGGTCCAAGCGGGCCAGACGCGGGAGGTAACCGTCACATTTCCGTCTGATTACAACCGCCCCGAGCTGGTGAAGAAACAGGGTTTGTTTACGGTGGCTGTTCATGAAATCAAAGAAAAAAAGCTTCCTGATTTGAATGATGAGCTCGCCAAAGAAGCGGGTCAATTCGAAACGCTTGTGGAATTAAAAAATGCGATTCGGCGCGATTTGGAAAATCATAAACGTTTGGAAGCCGAGCGGAAAGTGGAAAATTCGCTTTTGGAAGAGCTGATGAAACGATCAAAATTTGAGGTCCCATCAGGCATGGTTGAGCGGCGTTTAGATGCGTTGGTGGAAGAAGGGGTGCAGTCCCTGATGTATCGAGGCGTTAAGAAGGAAGACGCTTTGAAGCAGAAAGATGAGATTCGAAAAACGTTAGCGCAGGAAGCCGAGCGCCAAGTGAGGCTTTCCTTCATTCTGGATGAGATTGCGGCCCGGGAACAAATTGAAGTCCGGGAAGAAGATTTGAACCAAAAATATCAGGCCATTTCTGAACGAGTGAAACGGCCGCTTGAAGAAGTTAAAAGTTATTACGCTGCGGAAGAGGATCGGAGGGATTCGCTTTTGCATCAAATCGTAACCGAGAGGACAATTCAATGGATCAAAGACAAAGCAACGATTCAGGAACAAGGAGGCGGGAAATGAGTGGTTATTTGGTGCCGATGGTGATCGAACAAACAGGCCGGGGCGAGCGCGCTTACGATATTTATTCTAGGCTGCTGAAAGACCGAATCGTATTTGTCGGGACTCCGATCGATGATACCATTTCAAATTTAATCATCGCTCAAATTCTGTTTCTCCAAATGGAAGACCCGTCGAAGGACATCAATATTTACATCAATAGCCCGGGCGGAAGCGTTACCGCGGGCCTTGCCATTTACGATACGATGCAGTTTGTCAAATGCGACGTCTCGACTTATTGCGTCGGTCAGGCCGCGAGCATGGGCGCTCTGTTGCTGGCCGCCGGGACCAAAGGAAAACGTTATGCGCTGCCGCACGCGCGTGTGATGATTCATCAGCCGTGGGGTGGTGCTCAGGGAACGGCTTCTGACATCAGCATCCACGCCAAAGAAATTTTAAAACTGAAAGATGATCTCAATCACATTTTGGCGAAACATACCGGCCAATCGCTTGAGCGGATTGAAAAAGATTCGGACCGTGATTTTTTTATGTCCGCCGCAGAAGCGAAGGCTTACGGGGTGGTCGATCAAGTCATTGAATCCAAGTCTGACGTTCCAAACCCAAAGAAATAAATTTCTGATGGCCAAACGAAATATTTTGCTTACACCCGGCCCAACTCCCGTGCCTCCCGAAGTGCTTCGGGCCATGGCGGAGCCTATTTTCCACCACCGGACGCCCCGGTATCGCGAGCTTTTTCGCGAAGTTTCGGAAGGCCTGAAGGCCGTTTTTCGGACGAGCCGGAGCGTTTATACGTTTACGGGTTCAGGGACGCTGGCGATGGAAGCAAGCGTCGTGAATTTTCTATCTACCGGCGATAAAGTGATGACGCTTGAAGCGGGAAAATTCGGCGAAAGATGGACAGAGATTGCCAAACGCTATCAATTAAATGTGGTGACACTCAAGGCGCCTTACGGCGATGCGATTTTGCCTCAAGAACTTGAGAAAGCGCTAAAGCTTCATCCGGATGTGAAAGCGGTTTACGGAACGCTTTGTGAAACTTCAACCGGTGTTTTATTAGACATTGAGGCGATGGCGAAACTGGTTTCAAAAACTCCGGCGATTTTTGTCGTGGACGCGATTAGCGGACTGGGGGCCGATCGGTTCGAGATGGACGGCTGGAAAATTGATGTGGTGGTGAGCGGGTCACAAAAAGGATTAATGATTCCGCCGGGCCTTGCTTTTTTAGCCGCGAGCCAAAAGGCATGGACGTTGAATCAAAGCGCAAAGTTACCTCGATATTATGCGGACCTTGCCCAATGTGAAAAGTCGCTTAAGGATTGGGATACGCCGTTTACGCCGGCCATTACGTTGGTCGTCGGTTTACGAGAAGCGCTTAGCCGAATTTGTAGCGAAGGGATGGAAAAAGTTTGGGCACGCGCGGCTAGACTTGCCGAAGAAACCCGAGAAGCAATCAAAAACCTCGGCCTTGAGCTTTTTTCGAAGCGGCCGGCCAATACGTTGACGGCGGTTAAGGTTCCACCCGGAATTGACGGCGAAAAACTGGTTTCCACCATGAGAGATGAAAAAGGAGTGACCCTGGCAGGCGGCCAAGGCGAGATGAAGGGAAAAGTGTTCAGAATTTCTCACATGGGTTTTATTACCGAATCGGACATCCGGACGGGCATATCGGTTTTAAAAGAAACTTTGCAGGAACTCGGAAACAAAAGCTCGAGGAAGGCTCAAGTATGAAAACAACTTATAAGGTTCTCATCAGCGATCCATTGGGTGATGGGGGGCTTGCTGTGTTCAAAAAAGAACCTCAGATCAAAGCGGATGTCCGCACAGGCCTCAAACCGGAGGAACTTAAAAAAATAGTCGGTGACTATGACGCCATTATCGTCAGGTCGGGCACGCATTTGACTAAAGATATCATCCAACAGGCGAAACAACTTCGCGTGATTGGACGCGCAGGAGTCGGAGTGGACAACGTGGATTTGGAAGCGGCCACCAAACAGGGCGTGATTGTGATGAATACGCCTGAGGGAAACACCATCTCGACTTGCGAGCATACACTATCAC
>CAZPKZ010000039.1:0-7082 GCA_964587285.1 uncultured bacterium
GACGGCCAAGGCCAGCGATTTACGAATCATAACACCTGCAGGTTTTAAATTTTTCGGGCGAGTTAAGAAGCCTTCTCAAAGGTGGCCGTTTCTCCCCTCAAGAGCGCCTTGACCTTGTCTCCTTCTTTAAACTTCCCGCTCAGGATTTCTTCCGCTAAAACGTTTTCGACATATTTTTGGATGGTCCGTTTAAGCGGCCGCGCTCCAAAACTGGGATCGTAGCCCTTTTCGATCAAAAACTTGATCACTTCCGAGCTTAAAACCAGCTCCATCTTCTTATCTTTCATCCGTTCCATCACTTCTGAAAGTTCGAAGTGAATAATTTTTTCCAAATCTTCACGGGTCAATTGATGGAACACAATGATATCGTCCACGCGGTTCAAGAATTCCGGCCGAAAGACTCTTTTGGTTTCTTCAAGAAATTTGTCCTTCATCGCGGCATAGGTTTCATCACTGCCCTTCGGCTTAAAGCCAAGGTCTCCCTGGTTTTTCCAAAGAGCAGCGCCGAGAGTGGAGGTCATAATTAAAACCGTGTTTCTGAAATCGACGCGGCGGCCAAACGAATCCGTCGAACGCCCGTCTTCCATCACTTGGAGCAAAATGTTGAAAACATCCGGATGGGCTTTCTCAATTTCATCGAGCAAAATCACCGAATAAGGCCGCCTTCTCACCTTTTCCGTTAATTGGCCTCCCTCTTCATAACCCACATACCCCGGAGGGGCGCCCACAAGGCGGGAGACGTTAAATTTTTCGCTGTATTCGGACATGTCAATTTGAACAATCGCATCCTGATCTCCGAACATGAACTCGGCAAGAGCGCGCGCCAAAAGCGTTTTTCCGACTCCGGTCGGCCCCATAAAAATGAAGTTGCCGATCGGCCGTCTCGGATTTCTGAGGCCCGAACGCGAACGCCTCACCGCATGCGCGATCGCCTTAATCGCTTCCTCTTGCCCGATCACGCGCCGGTGAAGTTCATCTTCCATTCTCAGGAGCCGGGCCTGCTCTTTTTCTTCAAGGCGCTGAAGAGGGACACCCGTCCATTTCGAAACAATGACCGCGATGTCTTCCTCGCCCACTTCAATTTCAATTTCAGACTTGGACTCTTTCCAACTTTTCTTAATCTTCGCTAACTCTTCCTTGGCCCGGCGTTCTTCATCGCGGAGCTTGGCTGCCCGTTCAAAATCCTGGCCCTTAATGGCCGCTTCCTTTTCCATTTTGAATTCCTCAATGTCGGCCTCAAGCTTTTTCAAATCCTTAGGCAGCCGCGTCACCGAAAGGCGCGCCCGAGAACCGGCTTCGTCGATTAAATCGATGGCTTTATCCGGAAGAAACCGGCCGCTGATGTAACGATCCGACATTTTCGCCGCGGCTTCCAAGGCCGCGTCTGTAATTTTCACCCGATGGTGCGCTTCATACCGGTCGCGCAAGCCTTTTAATATGGCGATGGTCTCATCCACTGTCGGAGGATCCACATTAATCGTCTGAAATCTGCGGGCAAGCGCCGCATCCTTTTCAATGTACTTGCGGTATTCATCCAAAGTCGTGGCGCCAATGCACTGGATCTCGCCGCGGCTCAAAGCAGGTTTTAGAATATTGGAAGCATCAATCGCGCCTTCCGCGCCGCCGGCGCCCACCAACGTGTGGAGCTCATCAATAAAAATGATCACATTTTCCGCGCGCCTGATTTCATCCATCACACCTTTGATTCTTTCTTCAAATTGGCCGCGGTATTTTGTACCGGCAACCATGAGCGCAAGATCTAAGACGACGATTCGCTTATCCAAAAGCGCTTCAGGAACATCGCCGGATACAATCCGCTGGGCAAGGCCTTCTACAATCGCTGTTTTCCCCACACCCGCTTCTCCTAAGAGAACAGGGTTATTCTTAGTTCGGCGAGCCAAAATTTGAATCACCCGCTCAATTTCATCCTGGCGGCCTACGACCGTATCTAATTTGCCCGCGCGGGCCATCGTAGACAAATCGCGGCCAAAAGCATCCAATGCCGGTGTTTTAGTTTTACTTCCTTTCGCTGTCGTACCCCCTGGCTGCATACCGCCACCTCCTTGAGAAGGCGCTGAAGAACCTAAAAGTTTGATGACCTCGGAACGCACTTTATTTAAATCAAGCCCGACATTCATCAATACGTGGCTTGCCACTCCTTCTCCTTCTTTAATCAAACCCAACAGCAAATGTTCTGTCCCAATATAATTATGACCGAGCCGCCTGGCTTCATCCATGGCAAGTTCGATCACTTTCTTGGCTTTGGGTGTAAAGGGGATGTCGCCTGAAACGATGGTGCTCGGCCCGAATTGAACCAGCTTTTCGACCTCAAGCCGGATCGTATCAAGCGAAAGGCCTAAATTTTGAAGCACCGCCGCCGCCACACTTTCGCCTTCTTTGATCAGGCCGAGCAGGATATGTTCCGTCCCGATATAATCGTGGTTAAAACGTTTCGCTTCCTCTTTGGCAAGAATAATAACTTTTCGTGCTCGTTCCGTAAAACGGTCAAACATAAAATACTCCTCTCTTCATTATGAACTAAACCAGTTCAACATCTTTTAATCGTGTCCTGAGAAGCTCGGCCCGTTTCTGATCGCGCTCCGCGGCGTTTAAATCAGACCCGCTTAATTTTTGAAGGTGGGCGGGTTGAGTGAACAAAAATAACGCGTTTAAATTTGCTTTGCTTAAATTAGAAATAAAACCCAAATCAACGCCGAGGCGCATCAGGGAAAGAAGACCGAGCGCTTCCGAACTCGCCATCAAGCGCGCGGATTTCAAAGCGCCGACGGCCCGCCAAATCTGGTCCTCGACCTTCCCGCGCCTTTTCTCAATTAAATAGTGCCTCGCTTCTTTTTCATGCTCGATCACCTGCCGCATCACTCGTTCGAGTCCGTCTACAATTTCAGATTCGCCCTGCCCCAGCGTCAATTGATTGGAAAATTGAAAAAAATTCCCGCTGGCTTGAGTTCCTTCGCCAAAAAATCCGCGCGCCGCCAAGTTCAATTTGGAAAGCGCCTGCAGCACTTTATTGACCTGCTTGGTCATCATGAGCCCCGCCAAATGCACCATACAAGACGCCCGAAGGCCCGTTCCCACATTGGTCGGGCAAGCCGTCAAATAACCCAAATTCTCGTGAAAGGAATAGGGCAGCTTGGATTCGAGCGCCGAATCAATTTTATCCATCAGGCGCCATGCTTCAATCAAGTTGAGCCCGGATTGAAATACCTGGCTCCTGAGATGATCTTCCTCCAAAATCATAATGCTCACCACCTCATTTTTTGTTACGATCAGCGCCTTTTCTCCTTTTTCGCCGGCATGCTCGCGGCTGATCAAATGCCGTTCAAGAAAAAATTGGCGGTCTAAATCTTTTAAATCGCGGTACTCCAGAAAAAACGAATCTTTCAGGAGGGCGGTGTCTTTGACGGCCTGCTCCACTTCGTCGATTAAATGTTGGGCATCCGCCGCTTCCAGTTTCTCGGAAAACAAATAACCCTTCAAATTCCGCGCAAGCCGGATTCGCGAACTTAAAACGATATCGCTTTCGGCGCCGCTTCCGCGGAGCCACTCACACATGGAAGCCAAAAAATGATTGGTTACATTTTCAGCGTTCATATTATTTTTGTTTTTTATTTCCCTTTTTAAATTTTTCTTCAAGCTGCTGAATTTGATCGCGGATTTTTGCCGCTTCTTCAAACGTCTCCGCCTGAATGCTTTTCTTAAGCCGCTCGTGAAGTTCTCTTAGCTCCTGCGACTTTTTCACTTCGGTGGATGCTTTGTTCGGCACTTTGCCCACATGATGGACATCCCGCTGGACGCGTTTGATCAGCGGAATCAGCAACTTTTCAAATGATTGATAGCAATTCGCGCAACCGAGCCGCCCGGTCCGGCCGAATTCCTCGTAAGTCATTCCGCAATCTTTGCAGACCAGCTTGCTGACACGATCCAATTTCTGATCGGCGCCGAAATCTCCCAAACTGGCCAAAAGTTTGTTGAAATCAAAATGAGACTGAAAATCCGCGCCTTTTTGCTCTGCGCAGGTTTCGCATAAATGGACTTCCACCATCTGATTGTTAAGAATCTCCGTCAGATGAATCGTCGCTTCGTTTTGACCGCAAACGTTACAAACCATGAATCACTTGCCTCGTCCTTTTCCTATATTCCTATAACGTGTAGCGAACGCCGTCCTTTCGAGTCAGGTCATGGAAAGAACTCATCAGCTTTCGCGTCACCTTACCGGGTTTTCCCGTTCCGATTTTACGGCCGTCGATCTTAACCACCGGCACTACTTCAGCGGCTGTACCGGTGAGGAAACATTCGTCCGCGTTAAATAAATCATGGCGCGTCATCACCCGCTCCTGACAGGGGATATCATTCCTGAGCGCAAGGTCCATGATGGCCTGACGCGTGATTCCCTTCAGCGCGCCTAAATAAGTCGGAGGGGTTTGGACAATTCCCTTTTTCACGATGAAAATA
This sequence comes from uncultured bacterium, assembly GCA_964587285.1. Classification (GTDB taxonomy): domain Bacteria; phylum Omnitrophota; class Omnitrophia; order Omnitrophales; family Danuiimicrobiaceae; genus 01-FULL-45-10b. Next base: position 4,474 of record CAZPKZ010000039.1, read on the forward strand.
TTGTCCCCCGTGCACTCGGCAACATAGCCTTGATGATTCAACATGATGGCTTCGCGGTAATTGGAATTTTTCGCTTCGATTTTGGCCATTATGTTGTTCAAGTAATTCAGCGTCTTCAGCGCGGGATTCACCGCCTCGGGCAAATTCCGCACCGTGGGAACGGTGATAATGTCCATCCCATTCCGGTAAAAAGCTTCGGGATAAAGAATGATCTTGTCGGTGATAATAAACATGCTGGGCGCCTTACAGTTGGCTGGATCAAGGCCCAAATCGCCCACGCCTCGGGTCACCACAATTCGGATATAGGCATCCCGAAGATGGTTCCGCTTGAGCGTCTCGACAACGGCTTCGGCCATGTCTTCCAAATTTAAAGGGAGCGCAAGCATAATCGTATGAGCAGACTCCTGGAGCCGCGTCAAATGCTCCTTCAGTTTAAAAACAAGGCAATTGTAAGAACGAATTCCTTCGAAAACGCCGTCCCCGTAAAGCAGACCGTGATCGAAAACGGAAATTTTTGCTTCGCTTTTCGGCACAAATTCTCCGTCCAAATAAACCAAAAGCCCGGAAGATGCCGTCTGAACTAGTTTTTTTGATTTGTGGGTACTTTTATGAATTGCCATAGCTGATGACTCCCCTTGCTTGCTTTTTGACTTCGTGAATGACGCCCTCGTGCAATCTCAATATCCGATTGCCTCTTTGGGCAAAATTTTCTTCATGCGTCACAATACAAAATGTCTGGCCATCCTGATTTAATTCAAAAATCAATTGATGAACCGATTCGGCGGTTTCATCATCCAGATTTCCGGTCGGCTCATCGCATAAAACAAGGTCCGGTTCGTTGATTAAAGACCGCGCGATCGCCGTCCGCTGGCATTCGCCGCCCGAAAGTTCGCCCGGCAAATGATCGCGCCTCGCCCAAAGCCCGACCCGCTTCAAAAGTTCTTCCGAACGCTTGGCGCTTCGCTTGCCTCGAATGAGGCCCGGAAGCTCCACATTTTCTCTGACCGTAAATTCCGGCAGTAAGTGATAAAATTGAAAAACAAAGCCCACTTTTTTATTACGGTATTCCGCGAGAGATTCTTCATTGAAAACACTTAAATCTTCCCCTCTAAATTCAACCGTGCCGCGGGTGGGTTTGTCCAAGCCGCCCAACAGTTGGAGAAGGGTGGATTTCCCTGCGCCGGAACGCCCGATGATAAAGACCATATCCCGCTCGTTTAACTCTAAATCAACTCCCCGCAAAATATGAAGCTTACCGCGCGGCCCTTCATATTCTTTCTCCAGATGGCTCGCCTTCAACATTACTCATACCTCAGCGCTTGGATGGGATTGAGCCTTGAAGCATAATGCGCCGGATACAGGCCGGCCAAAAGCGACATCAGCAAAGCAAAGATGACCACGATTAAAACATCCTGGCCGTTGATCTGGGCCGGAATCTGATCAAAATAATAAATATCGCTTGGAAAAACCGAAATGCCGAACGTCCGCTCCAGAAAGTCGGAAACGGGATTCAGATTGTTAGCTAAAACAAGCCCGGCCAAAGCGCCCAATAAAATTCCCGTAATTCCGACCACGAATCCTTGCAAAAGGAAAATTCTGCGGATCGCGCCGCGGGTCGCGCCGAGGGCGCGCAAAATTCCGATGTCTTTGGTCTTTTCCATCACACCCATGATCAATGTTGAAATAATATTAAAGGCCGCCACCAAAATGATCAGAGAAAGGAGAATCGTCATCACCGTTTTTTCAACTTGAAGCGCCCTGAAAAAAGTCCGGTTCAGATCGATCCAACTTCGAATGGCGTAGCCCGTACCGAATCGGCCTTGGATTGAAGACTTCACTTGATCGGCTAGATCCACATCCTTTAACCGGATGCTCACGCCGCTGACGCGATCTCCCAATTGGTAAAGGGCCCTGCCTTGTTTTAAACTCACGATCGCGAGGCCCGAATCAAAATCGCTCATGCCGAGCCTGAAAATCCCAGAAACCATAAAAGAAACGCTTTTTGCTCTCTTGATCGCGTGAATCGGATCCTCATCAAATGCCGGAGATATCACCGTCACCGCATCACCGAGGCCGACGCGTAATTTGCGCGCCAGTTCTTCGCCGATCACCACTCGCCCGACGAACCTGGCGCGGGCGCTTGCCGTTGCGGGAACGGTATAATCATTGAGATCAAGGGAGCCGAATTTCAAATGTGTTTTGAAAAGTTCAAGCGGCTCTTTTTCAGAATCAATCCCTTTAATCACAACCCCCGATGCGTTCCCGTAAGAACGGATGATCCCCTGACCTTGAACGAAGGGAGCCATGGAGTCAATTTCAGGGATCTCGAGAGATCGGATCATTTGTTCCACCTCGCCGACATTTTGAATGCCGCCGATCCCTTCCAAAATAATATGGGGCTGTACTCCGACAATTTTGGTCTTGAGCTCACGGTCGAAACCGCTCATCACCGCAAGCACGACGATCAAAGCCATCACCCCAACCGCAATTCCCAGAATCGACGTAATCGCAATCAGCGAGACGAAGCCGTGGCGCCTTCCCTTCAGCAAATGCTTCATCGCAACAAAATATTCAAATGTCATCCTTCACCGCTCCGCTCCTCAGGACGA
>CAZPKZ010000039.1:7094-9458 GCA_964587285.1 uncultured bacterium
CATAATCAGCCGGTCAATTCCGATACCGAGCCCGCCTGCCGGCGGCATGCCATATTCAAGCGCAGTCAGGAAATCCTCATCCAGCATTTTATCCGTGCCGATCACTTCCCGCTGCTTCGTCAGCCGCTCCCGCTGCTCAAACGGATCGTTCAATTCCGAAAACGCATTCGCAATCTCGATTTTTCCGATATAAAGTTCAAACCGTTCTACCAAATCTTGATCAATTGCTTTCCGTTTGGCAAGCGGCGTCGTCACAGCCGGATAATCAACCACAAAGGTGGGGTGGATCAAATCGGGCTGGACAAATTTATCGAATACTTCATTGAGAATATCCACGTCTTCAGAATGCTGATCAAGCGGTATGCCAACTTTCTTGGCGAGTTCCTTCAAGTTTCCCTTCCGCCAATCATGGCCGCTTTTATCTTTAAGGACTTCATAAAAGGAGATGTGTTTCCACGGCCGCTTAAAATTAACCGAATAATCACCGAAAGAGATTGTTTCATTTTTACACATCCTCTGCACCAAAGTGGCAATCAATTCCTCGGTTAAATTCATCATGGTTTGGTAATCCGCATAAGCCTGATAAAGCTCGAGCATCGTAAATTCCGGATTGTGTTTCGTGGAAATGCCTTCATTGCGAAAATTACGATTGATTTCGTAAACGCGTGGAAAACCGCCCACTAAAAGCCGTTTCAGATAAAGTTCGGGCGCCACTCTTAAATAAAGATCCGTGTGCAGCGCTTCATGGTGGGTTTTGAACGGTTTCGCGCGCGCGCCGCCCGGAATCGGCTGCATCATCGGAGTTTCCACTTCAATAAACTCGCGCTCATCCAAAAATTTGCGAATGGCCTGGATCATTTGGCTTCTTTTCTGAAATACATTCCGCACGTCATCGTTCATGATCAAATCCACATAGCGTTGACGATAGCGCGCTTCCACATCCTTAAGCCCATGCCATTTTTCGGGAAGAACCTGCACAATTTTTGAAAGAAGCACAAACCGCTCGATTTTGATTGTTTTCTCGCCCTTGTGGGTCATAAAAAGCGTGCCTTCAATTCCCAAAATATCACCCAGATCCAAAAGCTCGAACAGCTCGAATTCTTTGGCCCCCAAAAGATCCACTTTGGCATAAATCTGAATCTTCCCGGAATCGTCCTTTAAATCCGCGAACGCGCTTTTCCCGTGAACGCGGCGCGTCATCATTCGGCCCGAGACTTTTACTTTTTGTCCTTCTTGAAACGAGTCGACAAGATTGCGGATCGGATGCGTCGGATGGAATTTATCTTGATAGAGAATGACGCCTTTTGATTTGAGTTGCTTGATTTTATCAAGGCGCTCTTTTAAAACTTCGGAAAGAGTTTCCACGTAAGTTCCTTAAATTAAATGAGTTATGAGTATAAATTACAAAGCTGATTATTATATTACAGTAAATCGGCAGTGTCAAAAGAAACCAAAGGGGCTTAAGTGATTGTAAGGCTTAAATTTAGATGAAAATTTGCTTTAGCGCTTGGCCGTAAAGAGATTCAAGAAATCTTCTGGAGAAAGCGGCGGGACAGAAGAAACAGACAAATTCTCAGACACATGAGAAGCGGATTTCATGCCGGCAAGGGCAGCGGTAACTCCCGGGGTTGAGCGGGCAAATTGCAGCGCGCTTGCCGCGTTTGAGGCGCACCCTGGAAATAGAGAACGCACTTTCTCAGGCATTCTTAGAGCTAATCGCCCTTGAAACAAAGAAGCACTCGTAAAAACGAAAAGGTTGGAGCGCCTTGCGAATTCAATGGGCGAAACCGCTTCCCCATTCCAAACCTGGTTTTGATTGACGAACGCTTCCGGCATTCCAAGATTGTAAGGAAGTTGGATCGCTTTGAAATGATGGTTCTTGCCGCCAGCCTGCGCGGCCGCCTCAAGGACTTTCTCAAGAGAAAGATAACCTCTGGTTTCCGGCGAGACACGGAAACCATTCCAAGTGGCTGTCCCGTACATTTTGATTTTTCCTTCCGAAACTTTTTTCTCCAAAAGTTCGAAAGCTTTCCCAAGACGTACGTAAAATTCATTTTCAGAAACCTCTTCGAGTTGAATCTCCGGATTGTGAACATAATACAGATCAATCGAACCAAGGCCCAAATTAGCCAAACTTCTTTCGATCTGATTCTCCAAGTACACCGGCGTCATCGCATGACATCCTTGTATGACCTCCTCAGGCTTCAGGACATTTGTGCGGAGGTAATTTGCCTCGAAATATTCCGCCGGATCATCCGGCTGATCACCGTCAAAGGGAATGAAACCGCCTTTGGTTGAAATCAATATTTCCTCACGGCGGATTTTTTTCCTTTCGATCATGTCATGAATCACATTTCCAATGAC
>CAZPKZ010000040.1:0-9302 GCA_964587285.1 uncultured bacterium
GAGCGTTCCGGTTATCCGGGAATTACAATTAGCGGCGTAGAGGGCCATGGCCTTCAAAAGGGCGTCGTTCAACAATGGCGGGGTGAAGAATATCGGGTGGATATTCTTCCAAAAGTTAAATTAGAAATCATTGCGGGTGATGAAGAAGCAGAAACCATCATCCAAGCCATTTTGGAGTCGGCTTATACGGGCGGCGTCGGCGATGGCAAAGTATTTGTCTACGATGTCGCAGAAGTAGTCCGGATCCGCACGCGCGAACGCGGCCAGCGGGCACTTGCCTAAGAATTAACTTTACAGAAAAAGACCCTTCGCGGTATGATACAACCCTTTCGCGAAGGGTCTTGATCCCTTTTACCAAGAACATCCAAGTAGAGAATTTTTTTCTAAGGAGGAAATGAAATGACGACGTTAGTCAGTGAACGAGATCGGGAAGAAGAAGTGGTAGAAGCTACGAGGCCAGCGACACCGGACGAAGTAAAACGCTTCATTCAAAAAAATAAAATTCAGGTCATTGATTTTAAATTTAACGACTTACCCGGCCTGTGGCAGCACTTTTCGATCCCGGCTCAGGAACTTTTGGGAGACGGCGTATGGAATGACGGAATTGGTTTTGACGGATCTTCCATCCGTGGTTTCCAGAAGATTCAGGAATCCGATATGATTCTCATGCCGGATCCAACCACCGCCGTGCAGGACCCGGTTTGTCAGACACCTACCTTAAGCATCATTTGCAATATTTATGACCCTGTCACCAAAGAGCCTTATTCACGAGACCCGCGCTACATCGCGCAAAAAGCCGAAGAATATCTCAAGAAGACTAAAATCGGCAATCAAAGCTATTGGGGCCCCGAGGCCGAGTTTTTTATTTTTGACGATATCCGATTTGATCAGGGCGAGAACTTCGGCTACTACTACATCGATTCTGTGGAAGGTGATTGGAATACGGGAAGAGATGAGAAGCCGAATTTGGGATATAAGCCGCGTTATAAAGAAGGCTACTTTCCGGTTCCTCCGCACGATACGCTGCAGGAAATTCGTTCAGAAATTATGCTCACGCTTCGTAAAGTGGGCGTTCCTGTTGAATGCCATCACCATGAAGTGGCGACCGCCGGACAGTGCGAAATCGATATTCGCTATTCTCCGCTGGTCCGCATGGCGGATAACTTGATGATGTATAAGTATGTCATCAAGAACGTGGCTCGCAAATATAACAAGGTGGCCACATTTATGCCGAAGCCGATTTTCAAAGATAACGGTTCAGGCATGCACGTCCATTCCAGCATTTGGAAGGACAACACGAACCTTTTCTATGATGGGAAAGGTTACGCGTTGATTAGTGAAACTTGCAAGTATTACATTGGCGGTCTTCTGAAACACGCCGCGAGTATTCTTGCTTTCGGGGCACCGACCACTAATTCGTACAAGCGCCTGGTTCCTGGTTATGAGGCGCCGGTCAATTTGGTGTACTCCGCCCGTAACCGCTCAGCTGCCTGCCGTATTCCGATGTACTCGACGGCGCCGGCCGCCAAGCGCGTTGAATTCCGCTGCCCAGACCCAAGCTGGAATCCGTATCTGACCTTTGCGGCGATTATGATGGCCGGTCTGGATGGAATTCAAAATAAAATTGACCCGGGTCAAGCGGTTGACAAGAATATTTATGAGCTTGAAGGAGCTGAAAAAGCCAAGATCAAAACAGTCCCCGGGTCTTTAGAAGAGGCTTTGGAGGCGCTTGAAAAAGATCACGAATATTTGCTTCGGGGCGATGTGTTTACAAAGGACGTGATCGATATTTGGCTTCAGTACAAGCGGGAAGTGGAAATTGATGCCGTAAGACTCAGGCCGCATCCGCATGAGTTTTATCTCTATTTTGATATTTAAGAAGTAGAGTTCTTAAAAAAAGGGGACAGGTACTCCAACGCTGGTGTACCTGTCCCCTTTTTTATTTAGGTAGGAAATTGGTCACGACTTTCGCGGCGCGTCCGGCAGCGCCGGGTTCGCCCAGCTGAGACGCAGCCGATTTTAAATCAAGAATCATTTTTTCCCGCAAATCCTGATGCTCCAGAAGATAATTTGCTTCTTGAGCAATGGTTTCCGGCCGGATTTCCTGCTGGATAAATTCAGGAACAATTTTTCGCCCCGCTACGACGTTGACTAATCCGATATAGGGAATTCGGATCAATTTCCTGCCTAGAAAAAAAGTGGACCACGCCGTCTTATATAAAATAACAAAAGGTGTTGAAGCGAGAGTGGCTTCAAGTGTTGCTGTTCCCGAAGAGACAAGGGCAAAGTCGCTTGCATGCAAAAGATCATAGCTTCGGTTTCGAACGGACTGGATTGGGTAGGTGGGTTGAGCGTTGGCAAGATTTTTTTCGTAAAGATCAGAGGAAAGGGTAATGGATTGTGAAAGTAGGAACTGGACATTCGGCGTGCGTTCATAAATTCGTTTTGCGATCCGAAGCATTTCGGGAAGGATCCGTTTGACTTCAGTTTCTCGTGAACCAGGAAATAACCCGACGATTTTGGTTTTTTCCGATATTTTCGGGAGCCATTCGATTCTCAGATCTGAACGTGACTTGGAGGGCTGTTTGAAGTCTACGAGCGGATGGCCGACCCAGGTCACCGGTACGCCTTCTTTTTCATAAAGGTCAGCTTCAAATTTAAAAAACACGATCATATGATTTACCACGCGGCGAATCGTATGAATTCGGTGTTTTCCCCAGGCCCAAATCTGCGGTGAAATATAGTAGATGACCGGGATTCGCTTCTTGATTTTTTTGGCGAACCTGAGATTAAAGCCGGGGTAATCGATCAAAATAATTGCATCGGGCTTGAAACTATCAACTTCCCGAAGCGCTCTGCAAAAAATGGAACGAAAGAAGACGTATTTTCGAAGCACATCTCCCAATCCTAAAACCGCTTCTTTCGTCAAATCGTAAATAAGTTCCGCCCCTTCTTCCGCCATTTTGGCGCCGCCGAGGCCGCGGCAGATAAGATTTGGGTATATTTTTTTAAGCTCGCGGATGAGGTATGCGCCTTGAAAATCGCCGGAAGCTTCCCCGGCGATCAAAAACAATTTCTTAGGAGGCATGAACGGGTTCGGGGGCGTTGGCCTTGATCGATTCCAAGATTTGCAGGGCGACTTTCAACGCCTCACGGGCCGCGATGTCGGGCTTGCCGTTTGACGACCCGCGCGCTACGGACCGCACAAAGTCTTCGATTTCCGCTTTGAGCGGTTCTTCTTTTTGAATGTCGATTTGTTCCCGGCTGATCTTTCCGCCAAACAGGGCGGCGGGCAAGCTTGCTTTTCTGAAGATTTGCGCGGATTGCGCTACATAATCGAGTGAAATATAAGCGTCCTCCTGGAAAATTCTGATTTTTCTCTGAGCTTCTGGAGTCAGTCTGGAGGCTGTCAGATCGGCAATGGCCTTGTTTTTGAATTTAAGGCGCACATTGGCGATGTCTTCGAATGGAGTCAGGACGTTGATTCCGATGGCATCAATGGACTCGATCTGGGACTTTACCAGTTGAAGCACAATATCGATATCGTGAATCATCAGATCCAGAACCACTCCGCAATCCGCGATGCGCGGGGTAAAAGGGCCCAGGCGGTGGACTTCGATAAACCTGATGTTGCGCGCGATTTGTCCGATTCGGCGCAGGCCGGCATTGTATCTTTCGAGATGGCCCACTTGCAGCGTCAGGTTTTTTTGCTTTGATATTTCGATCAGCTCATCGGCTTCTTCGAGCCGGTTCGTCATCGGTTTTTCGATCAGAACGTGGACCCCGGCATTCAAGAGCTGGCGCGCAATTGAAAAATGGCTCGTGGTAGGAGTCGCGACGCTCGCGGCATCAATTGAGCCCAGGAGTTCGTGAAAATCTGCGGTGAATTTTGTCCCAAGCGCTTCGGCTTTTTCGGCCTTTGATTGATCCACATCGCAGAGGGCAACCAGTTCTACATCTGGAAGGCCCCCATAAATTCGGGCGTGTTCTTTTCCGAGGTGCCCGACGCCGATAACCGCTACTCTCAGTTTCTTCATAAGTATATTGAATTCAATAAGATAGAGGTTTAAAAACAGGACAAAGTGTATCACAAAAGAACGGATCAGTCATCTTTTAAATGAGAGGGTTAGGATGACAGGGCGCTTGTTTACTGATACAATCCAAAATTCTTATGGAAATCTACAAGCGGTTGATTGCTTATATTAAGCCATACCGGACGAGGATGGTGCTGGCGGTCATTTGTACGCTCCTTTATACAATCGCTCATTCGCTGGTTTCGGTGACGGTTTTCGTCATTCTGAACGGTTTGCAGAATAAAGATCGTGTTGTCATTGACAACATGCCGGAAATTCAGTGGCTCCCCGGTTTTAAGCCCATCCATTTCGACATTCCCGCAATCGAATTCCCGATCCACTGGGTACCGTTTTTTGTGATCGCCGTCTTTTCGATGCGCGGCATCTTTGAATATATTTCACGTTATCAGGTGTCGATTATCGGTTTGAGGGCGATCCGGAAAGTGCGTGACGATTTATACGCTCATCTCGTTAAACTTTCGATGAGTTTCTATTCCCGGGGCCGAACAGGCGAATTGATGAGCCGCACCATGCACGACGTCGGTGTCATTCAAGGCGGAATCACGGATGTTTTGATTGATTTGGTCCAACAGCCTTTTATTATTTTGTTTCAAATCCCGCTTGTTTTTTTCTGGGGCGGGCCTTTAGCCTTAATTGCTTTGGTTATGTTTCCGACAATTGCGATTCCGATTATTTTGTTGGGCCGCAAAATTCGTAAAGCCGAACAGAAAGTTCAGGAACAAGTCGCGAACATTCATTCGGGAATGCAGGAAACGTTCAGCGGAATGAATGTGGTTAAAGCCTTCAACATGGAAAATTATGAAATCCGCAAGTTTGAAGGGATCAATAAAACCGTTTTCAATTTTTTAAGACGTACTGTGAAGCTGACCATCATCCAACGGCCGCTCGTGGAAGTGATCGGTTCGCTGGCCATTGCATTTTCGATTTGGTATGGCATTAAAATTCTTCCGCTCGACCGATTCGCTTCCTTTATCACGACGTTATTCCTGTTTTATGAGCCGCTTAAGAAATTGAGCAAGGTGAACAGCAGCATTCAACAATCGGTAGCTGCCGGAACCCGTATCTTCGAATTAATGGATGAAGTGCCTCAAATTCAAAATCAGAGCGGTGCGGTGCCATTGAAAGATGAAATTAAGACAGTCCGGTTTAATGACATAGCGCTCGCTTACAAACCGGAGAAAAAAGTATTGAAAGGAATCAGTTTTGAAGCTCGGGCCGGCGAAATTATTGCTTTGGTGGGAACCAGCGGAGCGGGAAAGACGTCTTTGGTCAATCTTCTGCTGCGATTTTATGATCCTACGAAAGGCAGCGTTACGATCAATGATATTGACATTCGAAATTATAATTTGTATTCACTGCGGGAAAAAATCGGTATCGTCACTCAGGAAACATTTTTATTTAATACCAGCGTCTTTGAAAATATTGCTTATGGAAGATTGGAAGCTTCTTTAGAAGAGGTAAAAAAGGCGGCGGAAGCCGCTTTTGCGGATGATTTTATTCAAAAGCTTCCGAAAGGTTATGGGACGATCATTGGAGAACGTGGGGTGACTCTTTCAGGCGGCCAGCGCCAGAGGCTTTCTATTGCGCGCGCGCTTCTAAGAAATCCGCCCATTCTCATTTTAGACGAAGCGACTTCGCAATTAGACACTGAAAGCGAACGGCAAGTTCAGGAAGCATTAGAACGTCTGATGGCGGGGCGCACGGTTTTTGTCATTGCCCATCGGCTCTCGACCATTCAGAATGCGGATCGGATTATCGTCTTAGACAACGGGCGGCTGGTTCAATCCGGGACAAACGAATCACTCCTTCGGGAGGGCGGTATCTATAAGCGCTTGTACGATTTGCAGTTTAATGTTTAAGAAAAAGGTTTCAGAGAATTTCCTTGCCCCTCTTTCAAAATATGCTACAATTTACGCTCGCTTTCGCTTTTTTATCCCTCATATTGATGTAAATCATTTGACCACAATATGATTTGAATTTCACGAGGACAAAGGAGGAATAGGATTGTTGGAACAAATAACGGTTAAACAACTCTTGGAAGCAGGGGTCCATTTTGGCCACCAAACCAAAAGGTGGAATCCAAAAATGGCTCCTTTTATTTTTACAGATCGTAACGGCGTTTATATCATCGATTTAGAAAAGACACTGACCTATTTGGTGACCGCTTGCAGCTATCTTAAAAGCGTTGCCGAAGAGGGCGGTACGATTCTTTTCGTGGGCACCAAACGCCAAGCGCAGGAAGCGATATTGGACGCGGCGCAAAAAACCCAGATGCCTTACGTCCATCAAAGATGGCTCGGCGGTATGCTCACCAATTTCGAAACGATTCGCAAAAGCGTAGCCCGCCTTGAAGAAATCGAAAAAATGGAACTTGAAGGCACTTATCAATTTCTGACCAAAAAAGAAGTTGCGATGCTGCGTACCCAGCGTGAGAAACTGCTCAAAGTTTTAGTCGGGATTCGCCATATGAAACGCCTTCCGACGGTTCTTTTTGTCGTCGATCCAAAACAGGAAGAAATTGCGGTTCTGGAAGCCAGGCGGCTTGGAATTCCCGTCGCGGCCATTATCGATACCAATTGCAATCCGGACTTAATCGATTACCCGATTCCCGGAAATGACGATGCCATTCGTTCCGTGAAGCTGATTTGTGACATTGTTTCTAAAGCGGTTTTGGAAGGGCGCTCGGCCTACCAACAACAGCATCCCGACCAGGCAGTGATTATTCCGGAAGAGCCGGAAACCGAGCCGGCGGCGCCGGAAGCGGTGGTAGCTCCTTCTACCGAAGCGATCGTTGAGGTCATTGAGGAAACGGTGGTTGAAAAATTAGTCGATCGGGAAGCGGTAAAACCAAAAGCGAAAAAAGGCCGCCCGCGAAAAGAAACAAAGGATGTCATTTAATGACGGCCAAAGCAATGGCAACCCTTCCCGCAGATCAAGTCAGAATGCTTCGAGAGGAAACAGGCGCCGGGATGATGGATTGCAAAAGAGCGCTGACCGAGGCAAAGGGAGATTTTCAAGCCGCACGAAGCCTTCTGAGAAAACGCGGTTTTGAAATCGCGCAGAAAAAATCAGGCCGCGCGGTCAAAGAAGGACAGATTTTTTCTTACATTCACTTGGGCGGAAAGATCGGCGTTTTAGTTGAAATCGATTGCGAAACGGATTTTGTGGCTCGCAATTCCCAATTCCAACAATTCGGCCGCGACATCGCGATGCAAATCGCCGCAAGCCATCCGCATTTCGTCACGCGCGAAGAAGCCGATCCCAAATGGCTCGAACAGGAAAAAGAAGTATTCCGTTCGCAAGTCAAAGAGAAGCCGGCTCAGATTCAAGATCAAATCGTTCAGGGAAAATTGGAAAAACGTTTTCAGGAAGTTTGCCTTTTAGATCAGAAGTTTATTAAAAACGAAGAGATAACGGTTCAAACTCTTTTGACCAATCTGATTTCGAAATTGGGCGAGAATGTCGTGATTAAACGCTTCCGCCGCTTCGAAGTCGGCTCAGAATAACACCCCTTCTCAGAAAAAGGGCTTTAGGATGCCTAAGAAAAAGAAACCGGTTTTCAAACGAGTAGTCCTCAAGCTGACCGGCGAATCCCTCCAAGGCCGTAAAGGCTCCGGTATTGATCTCAAAGTGGCGCGTTCCGTGGCGCGGCAAATTAAGGAAGTCAAAGAGCTTGGAATTGACATTGCCTGCGTCATCGGCGGCGGCAATATCTTCCGCGGGCTTCATGCCGCAGAAGAGGGAATGGAACGGGTGACGGCCGATTACATTGGCATGCTCGCCACGGTGATTAATTCGCTCACGTTGCAGGATGCACTCGAACAAGAAGGCGTTTTTACGCGCGTTCAGACGGCGATCGAAATCCAGCGGCTTGCCGAGCCCTACATCCGCCGCAGAGCGATTCGGCACTTGGAAAAAGGGCGCGTAGTGATTTTCGCGGCGGGGACTGGCAATCCCTATTTTTCGACCGATACCGCAGCCGCTCTCCGCGCGATCGAAATCGGCGCCGATGCGATTTTGAAAGCTACCAAGGTTGACGGCGTTTATTCAAGCGACCCTCATGTGGACCCTAAGGCTAAAAAGTTTGGCCATTTGAAATACTTGGATGTGTTGAAAAAAAGACTTCAGGTGATGGATGCCACCGCGATCTCGCTTTGTATGGATAATCACCTTCCCATTATTGTTTTTGATTTGATGCGGCCGGGCAACATTAAGCGGGTCGTTTTGGGCGATAAAATCGGAACAAAAGTTTCGTGACGAGATAGGTTTTGATGATGGTTCAGACGATTGATCATACCAAATCCATGATGGCGGATGCGGAGCACAAAATGCAAAAGACGCTTGAGGCCGTCCGTCAGGAATTTCAGACGCTCCATACGGGCCGAGCTTCCGTGACGATGGTGGAAGGCCTTAAAGTTGACTATTACAACACGATCACTCCGCTGAAAGGGATTGCTTCCATTTCAACTCCTGATTCGAAGACCATCGTGATTCAGCCATGGGATGTTTCAGCGCTCCCGGCCATTGAAAAGGCCATTTCTGTTTCAGGATTGGGTTTAACCGCGACCTCGGACGGCCGCGTAGCCCGGATTCAAATGCCGCACTTAACCGAGGAACGCCGCGTCGAATTGGATAAATTGGTACGCAAAATTGCGGAAGAAGGCCGGGTTTCGATTCGCAATATTCGTCACGAAGCCAACGATGGAATCAAAAAACTCGAAAAAGCGGGCACGCTTGGCGAAGATGTCTCCAAAGTGGCCCAAAAGAAGGTTCAGGATTTAACGGATAAATACATTAAATGGATCGATGAGGCGCTTGCGAAAAAAGAACAAGATATTAAACAAGTATAAATCGCTGGCGCTTCTTCCCGCGAGCGTTTCAGGAAGAGGCGCTGGCGATTTTTGTTTTTAGAAGTTTTGGGCCCGTAGCTCAGTCTGGTAGAGCACTGCCCTTTTAAGGCAGGTGTCGATGGTTCGAATCCATCCGGGCTCAGTTCGCCGTCGCGCGATCGGCGCGACGTGACGAACTGTACTTTTGCGGTCGGCAAAAGTACAGGAGGACTTAAGTTTGCATTTTTACACCAAATCCGATCGATTTGGTGCGTGACGTCCAGCCGCTCCGATTGAGCTCCAGGCGTCACGATTTTTAATTGTTTTTCATCGTCCCCATCGTCTAGCCTGGTTAGGACAACAGATTTTCGATCTGTCG
>CAZPKZ010000041.1:0-4394 GCA_964587285.1 uncultured bacterium
GTGCTTAAAATTCTGGCTGCGCGTTCCGGCCTCAATATTGTGGCGGGCACGAACGTGCGCGGGCCGGTGACGATTTATTTAAAAGAGGTTTCGGTTGAGCAAGCGCTTGATACGATCGTCTCGGCGCTCGGCCTCGCCTATGAGGAAGATCAGCAAATCATTAAGGTGATGACGCGCCTTGAATACGAAGCGCTTCACGGCCGCATGTTCCGCGATCCTCGGGTCACGCGGTCCTACCAGCTGAAATGGGCAGACCTTGATTCGGCTCAAGCGCTCGTGGAACAATTAAAAAGCCCTCAAGGAAAGATCGTAGCCGATCCGCGTACGAAAACGATGATTGTTACCGATCGTCCCGAAATTAACGATGAGATCGCGAACTTGATCGGCGGACTCGATCAAGCGCCGATCACGCGGTCGTTTCGAATCCAGTACGCGCGCGCGGAGGATTTGGAAAAGACGCTTGCGGATTATTTGACGGGCGGCAAAGGGATTTTAAAAATCGATAAGCGCACCAATCAAGTGACGGTAACCGACCGCCAGGAAGTCATCGATCAAATCGCAACGGTCATTTCCTCGACGGACGTGCGTCCGGCGCAGGTATTAATCGAAGCGCAGGTCATCGAAGTGGCGCTTTTTGACGCGTTCCGGTGGGGAATCGATTGGGATTATGTGCGCTCGAAACTCATCAGAGATATCGATTTAGTTTCGCTTGCGCCGAACTTTGATGTGACAGCGCCAACCTCGGCGCTCCTTGGTTCCGGGACCTTGAGCACGTTTACTTTTTCCGCGGAATACGGCCTCGATGCGGTGCTCCGAATCCTTCAGAACGTGGGAAAAACCAACACGCTTTCGGCTCCTCGCATTACGGTGATGAATAATGAAGAGGCAAAGCTTGCGGACGCAACCAAAGAGCCGTACGTGACGTCTACGGTCGTGCAAGGCGATACGACTTCGACGACAACGGTGGCGGATACCCCCGAATTTATTGATGTCGGAGTGACGCTTACGGTTGTGCCTACCATTACCGAGGAAGGTACGGTCGTTTTAAAATTAAAGCCTGAGGTGAGCACGGATACCGGCGATTTTACGGTTCCGACCGCCTCCGGCAGCGTGACAACTGCCTTTAACCGGACGATTCCGATCATCGCGACTCAGTCCCTTGAGACGACTGTGATTGTCAAAAGCGGCGAGACGCTCGTGGTGGGCGGCCTCATTAAGGACTCCGAATCAAAACTTCAGCGGAAGCTCCCTCTCCTTGGAGACATTCCAATTCTGGGCGCTCTGTTCCGGAGCGAACAAATCGATTTCCGGAAAACGGAGCTCGTTATTTTCCTAACGCCCCACATCATCAGCGGCGATTATTCGACGCGGGAATACGGAAAATTTTTCAATTCCGAGCATCAGCTGATTGATTTTGATAAAGTCGGCGGTTTTGATTACGGCCGCGCGCAGGAACATTCCCAAGGCCCCTTCCGCAAGGATAAGAAACCTTACTGGGAAGTGGATGGATGGGAAATTCCGCAGTACCTTCCGGAAAAAAACCTGCATACGCGGATCGAGCCTTATGAGGATCGGATGGATCAATTTGAGGGGTTTAAGGAAGGGGACGTCGTGCTGGACCGTCAGACGTTGCTTGGCAGCTATCAAGCATTTGTCACTGAAACCGTGCGCCAATCGATAAAAGCGTTTAAAGAACTCGAGTCCTTTAAGGGGACGTTAGATATTGCGTTGCTCATCCGCCGGGACGGGGTCGTTGAGGATGCCTCGTTTGTCGGAGGGCGGGCAAATGGGCTTGAAAATCGGAAGCTTAAACGCCAAATCGTAAAAAGACTCAAGCACGAAACCAAATTTCCGGAGTTTCCGAAGGGGCTTGATTCTCAAAACGAGATGTTTCTCGTCACGTTAGCGTCGCAGGGAGAAAATGCGCCTCCGAAAGACTAATCATGCAAGCGTACGAGAGCCGAAAAAGACAATCTGAGATGAGTGAAAAGGTTTTTTTGGGCCCCAAACTGGTGGACCGCCCGAAAGAAACAAAAAATGTTCTGGGGCGTTTTGGCCGGAAACGGGTGAGCGCTCAAAATCTCTCAGACCTGTTCGATCACGTGGGAACCTTGTTAGCCGCAGGCATTCCGATGCTCCAGGCGCTTGAGTTTTCACGTTCGGCCATCCGGCATGAAACGCTTCGTCCCACCCTCGGCGCGATCATTGACAGCATCCGGCATGGATCGCTTGTCTCAGCCGCGTTCGGCGCGCACCCTGGAATTTTTGACCATGTCGTGATCGGCATGCTCAAATCGGCGGAAGGCAGCGGCACGATGGAAGCCGTCTTTCGGATTCTCGCCCGCGAGTTTGCCCAACGTGCCGATATTCGCAACCGCTTGGTTCAAGCGCTCGCCTATCCGGTTTTTGTCGCCGTCGTCGGTTCTTTGACGGTGCTTGGCATTTTGATGTTCGTGGTGCCGAAACTGAGCGCCGTTTTTGACCTTTGGGATACGTCGCTCCCGCTTGCGACACAGATCCTTCTCGGCGTCGCGGCTTTTTTAAGGCGAGGCGGCATCATTATCCTCATTTTGATTTTGATAGCCGGCATATTTTCGTTTCGAGCGATAAAGGCGGAGCGGAGAAGAGAATTGATTTATCGTGTTTTAATGAAAGTTCCTTTTGTGAAACACCTCCTTTTCTTAAATGATTTAATTCAGCTGTCGAGGACATGGGGAATCCTTTTGAAAAGCGGCGTTCCTATCACGGAGGCCATTCGTGCCGGCCGCGAAGTCGTATGGAATCCGAAATTGAGAGATTCGATCCCAGAGATTCAGGAAAAAATCCAAAAGGGAGTGCCGCTTGAAACGCTGCTCCGGGATTTGAATTTTTTTCCGGAGATGGCGCACAGCCTGATTGCGATCGGCAAAGAAACAGGAACGCTCCATGAATCATTTGAAAAAATCGCCCTTTTTTACGATCGAGAACTGGAGCGGCGAGTTAAAATCATGGGAACTTATCTGGAGCCGCTCTTGATCCTTGCTATTGGTTTAGTCGTAGGCTGCGTGGTGATCGCGCTTTTACTTCCTATCCTTGAAATGAGCGCGATGGTCCGATGAAACAGAATTTGATGATTTTAACGATTAATCTCGTGTTTGGGTTGATGTGTGGTGCCCATCAGGCCTCCGCCGAGCCGGCCTGGTCTGTCCTCAAGAGCGAGCACTTTGTCGTCCATTATATGGAAGGGGGCAGTGCTTTTGCCGGCGACGTGCTTCAGAAAGCCGAGGATTACTACGACGAAATTTTGCGCGAGCTTGGTTTCCCGCGGCGCGCGAATTTTTGGCTTTGGGAAAACCGGTGCCGGATTTATCTCTATTTGACGAAAGAAAGTTTTCGGAAAGCGACATCGCAGCCTGAATGGTCGGCCGGAATCGCCGTGCCGAGTGAGCGAGCCCTTGTATCTTACGATAGAGCGAACGATTTTTTAAATTCCATATTACGGCATGAGATGGCTCATTTGATTTTTCACGATTTTCTCGGCATCAGAAACAATCATGTCCCTTTGTGGCTGGATGAGGGAATTGCCATGACGATGGAAGAAAAGAAACGTTCAGAATTTGATTTGATCGTTCAAAAAATGGTCCGGGAAAAATCTTGGATTCCGGTGGAAGCAATCGAAAAGATGCGCTCCCTGAAGGGAACTTCTACGCCGGAAGCCGCGTTTTTTTATGCCCAGTCACAAAGCTTGGTCCGTTTCATCAAGGAAACGAGAGATTCCCATACGTTTCTGCAATTTTGCCGGGATCTTCGGGACGGGAATCGGCTTCAAGACGCGCTCCGGAAAAATTATCCGCGCGATTTCGAGACGCTGGAACATCTTGAAAAAAAATGGGTGATGAGCCATGGGTTTTAATCGCCGAGCAGCCGGAAAGAATGGTTTTACGATGGCGGAGCTTTTGATTGTTCTCGCTTTGGTTGCCATGATGAGCGCTCTTGTGATTACCCGTTTCAGTGGAAGCTATGAAGCACGGCGTTCCGAGCACATCCTGAAAGATTTAACGGCCTATTTACGCTATCTTCAGTTCAAATCGATCGAAGAGAGCGCCACGTATCAGCTCGACATCAACGAAAAATCAAGCGCGATTCGGGTACAAATTAAGGATGAGGAACTGAAATCATTTCGGGACGTCAAGATACCCTATGGAGAAAGTTTCTCAGACCTTCATCCTTACCGGCTCAAGCTTTCCAAGGCGAATGAAGTTTATTTTTTCCCGGATGGGAGCGTCACGCCGAATAAAATCAATTTGCTAAAAGGTTATAAGGAACAAGCCTCGGTTGAAATCACCAACCGCTTGGGGGCGTTTAAAATCAATCGTTATGGGATGAAGGGAGCGGCTTAAATGAAGCGGCGGTCA
>CAZPKZ010000041.1:4404-8951 GCA_964587285.1 uncultured bacterium
GTCAGTGCGAAGGAAACCTCATTCATCTTGGTCCCAAACCGGCAGTCTTTTGCTTGAAACCTTTGTGGCGATGATGGTTCTTTCAGTCGGCGTAAGCGGTTCACTCAAAGTATTTGGCCAAGCGCTTTTTTCCCAGCAGCGCATCGGCGATTTGCAGCAAGCGCGGGTTGCGCTTGATCAAAAATTATTTTATTGGTTCGCTTACCAAGGCGATCCGGATCAGTTCTCCGAAGAACGTGTCGTGCCGCCTTTTGGCGCGGCGAATGATGATCTTAGGCTTCAAGTCCGTTCAAGCGATTTAAAGCAGCAATTCATCGAAGAGGAAGAGAAAAAATCAAAAGAAAAGCGTGAACGGGGGCTTCAATTTTATGATGTGAACCTGCGGGTATTAACAGGTCAAAAACGGGACATTTTTGATCTCGATACGATTGTTTTAAGAAATGAACCTGTCAAAAGTGAGAGCAAAGCAGGATGAATATGAGAATCAAAATGAGACCCAAAAAACGTCGTGGTTTCACATTAGTTGAGATGTTGATCGTCACGACACTCCTTGTGATTCTTGTCTCCGGGCTTTACGCCGCGTTCCGCGTTGGGCTCGATGCGTTCCGGAAAACGGAGGAGAAACTGGTCAAAAATAGTGAAGTTGAAATATTTATTTCACAGCTCACACGGGAGCTCAGGGCGGCGGTCCCTTACGGCCCACAGCCGTTTCTCGGCAAGAACAACTCCATTGTTTTTCCCGCTTGGGTGAATAAGTATACCCCGAAGGGGATCGAGCACGAGCTTTACGTGGTTGAATACCGCTTTGAACACGGGGAACTCGTTCGCAGCGAACACAAATTGAGGCAGGATTTTAAAAAATCTAAAGGCGAGAAAGAGTTACTTTTTGAAAAACTTGATGACGGCCGTTTTCAGTTTCTTTTCCTCAATCAAGGCGGCGAGTTTGAATGGCGGGATGAATGGCCCGAGTCAAAATCAGTCGGCCTTCCCCGCGGCATTCGCGTTGAACTGAGCGGAGAAGGGCTTCAAGCGAAAGAGCAAAGTTTCAATATCTTAATCCCTCACGGATTACTTTTGGAGCAGTACCGATGAGGAAGCAGGGAAGCATTCTCATTTTATTTTTATGGGTTTTGGTTTTCTTAACTTTATTTGCGGTGAGCCTGACGATGAGGACGAGAATCGCCACGAAGATAGAATCTTTTTACGGCCGGCGGATGAGCGCGGACTACGATTTTCTTTCGGCGGTGAATCTGGCCCGTTTTTTTATCACCGAAGATGAAGATGCCGGCATTGATTCGCCTCAGGATGATTGGTATGGAACGCCTGAAAAATTTGAAGATTCTAAGTTTGCGGAAGAATTTTCACTTGAGATCCATGATGAGGAAAGCAAGATCAATTTGAATTTGGCCTCAGAGCGCCTTCTGATTAGTTTTTTTGAAGTGTTGAAAGATCATGATATGGAGCTTGAATCGGATATCAAAGAATTGGCAGCCAATATTATCCGCTGGCGCGGCGGAGTCAGCCCGGCGGGCAGCTCTAAAGACCGAGAAAAGTTTAAACAAGCTCCTTTTGAAAGTGTGGATGAACTTTTTCTGGTGCCGGAAGTAGAGGCGAGTGATATTGAAATTCTCAAACCTTACTTTACGGTTTACGGAAATTCAAATGCCAAAGAAATGAGAGTCAATATTAACACAGCGCATCCATTCATTTTGGAAGCGCTGATCACGAGCATTCCAGGAGCCAGCGTGACCAAACGCGAGCTTTGGCAGCGGCTTGAGAAGTTTCTGAATCCGTCACAAAGCGAAGATGAAGAAGCGGCGGAAGATGAGCGCGAGATTTTTCACGGAGAATTTCTGAATATCGATGCGTTCATGAGAAAACTCGCTCTGAGCGATACGCCCATCATGCATTATACGGCCGGCCAATTCCTGAGATTTGTGACGGCAGACTCCAGATATTTTATGGTTTCGGTACGGACGAAGCGCCAACGCGTAGGCATTTCAAAGGTTGAGGCTGTTTTTGGCGCCCCGCGCGAAGATCGAAGCATGAAAATGGCGCTCGCAAGAGCCGGGTTCCGTCTGGTGACAACGCCGTTGGAAGTCCATTCGTGGAAAGAAGTTAGGTAAATATGGCAGGCTCAATGAAAAAGGGTTTATTTTGCGTCAGTTACGTTGAACATGACGTCCTTCACGTCGCCTTGATCGAATCTGTGAGCGGCGCTTTGCACCTCCTCGCGAGAGGTGAATTTTCCATGACGAAAGATCATATGCAATCGGGTCTTGAGGAAATGAAAAAGCACCTGGACCGGTATCAACAACCGGATGTTCAGTGGATTCATCTCATTTTGAGGCACGTCGCGTTTGTCAAAGTTTTTGAACTTCCGAATGTAGCCGAATCCGAACGCGAAAAAAGCTTAAAAGATAAAATGCAAGCGGAGGTTCCTTATCATCCGCATGAGGTGATGCTTCACACGATATTTCAGGGCAGAAAATCAAGTGCCCTTCATCCAGCCATTGCGTACGGCATTTCGAAAAAAATACTGAATGAACAATTGAAACGTTTGGAATCACTCGGAATTTTTCCCGACCAGATCATGCTCTCAACCGAAGTGCTGATGCGGCTTTTCCAAAGCAAGATGGAGACCGAAAAAAATTTGTCCGGGGCAAGTTTATTGGTGTGTCTCTTTGCCAATCGAGTCGAGCTCTTGTTTTTCGAATCGGAAGCGCTGCTTCATAGCCGTTCTTTTCCCCACGATCCGGGAGAAGGGGAAGGCCTGAAGGAAATTATCGAGGATGGAACCGTCAATTTTCTCCGGGAGTGGCGCCGGCGTCCCGCGAACGTTTTTTTTCTGGGCGATTTAAACGTCGAGCCTCGATCCCTGATGCAAGATGAAGGGGTGGCGGTCAAACACATTGCACTCGAAGCGGATCTTCTCAGGCGTCTTCGAGCAGGACGCGTCCAGGAGCAAACTTCAGGCGATCAGTTGGAACCGATTGAAATCGGCGCAATCGATGTGTATTTGGATCGCACGGTATTTGATTTCAACCCGCAGGAGACGAGACAAAGAAGCGATCAAGCACAGCGTGAAAAACACTGGGCCAGATTTGCTTCCTCGATTGTGGGGATGTCGGCGGCTTTTTTTCTGTATTCGCTGATTCATGTGGGAAGTGTCACCGCCGAGATCGGCTGGATTCGGTGGCGCAGCGCCCAATTATCCGATTCGGTTCGCGAAGTGAAGCAGATGCGTTCTAAGGTGCTTGACGTGCGCCATGATCAGGACCGGAAAGCGGCGCCCGCCTTTTTATTGGCGGCTTTGCGCCAGGCGATTCCCGAAAGCCTTTTGCTTGAACGCGTTGATTTCGATTTTGACCGGCAAAGCATCGTGGTTGACGGGTACGCATCTCAGCAAAGTCAGATCGATCGGTTCGCAAACGACTTAAAAGCAACCCAGGGAATTCAAAACGTGGAATTGATCCGGGTGCAAAGCAAGGAATCCAGGCCCGGAAAAACCGCAGAAGATGACCTTGGAAGATACGATTTTTCACTGGAAGTCCACCTATAGGTTTGCATGATGGAAATTTTTAAGGGAAAAGGATTTTTAAAGGCGAGACAGGTCATCATTATTTCGGCAGGTCTGATCATATTAGGATGCCTTTCACTCACGAGCCGTGAGAAATTCGTAAGGTCTCTTGAGCAAATGAGAAAAGAATACGCGATTGATCGGGACCTTGTCTCAAAAAAAGCGGATCGGCTCAACGCTTACCGCAAGATTCTCGAAGCGCATCCGCTGCCGAAGCCGCCGCGCCTGGAAAGTGCTAAGTGGATTCAAATGGTGAGAGAGAAACTTGAAGCGTATCAGATCGGGCTCAAAGAAATGAGGCCGATTCAATCAGAGGACGCAGGAGAAGGCCGGGAGGGACTATCCGTGACCGCCGAGTCTCGTTTTTTGCCCTTGTTCCGCTTTCTCTATGAGATGGCCGAATCTGAGGAAGGGACGTACGTGAAACGATTCCTCCTTTCACCGGCGACCGAAGACGGCGAATTGCTTGAGCTTCAGATGACGATCATTGAATCGGGAGGTATGAAGATCCATGCTTAAGACTAAAAAGAATCTCAAAACCGGAGCCGAGCTCATTCACCAGCATCTCCTCAAGTGGGACCAAGTCCGCGAGGCGCTTGAGATTCAAGAGAAGTCCGGTGAATTCATCGGCCAGATCTTAATCCGCCTCGGCTATATATCGGAACGTCAACTTTTGGAAGTGCTCGCCGATCAATTTGAACTGCCCGTTGCCGATCCGACGAAGCTCTCGGTGCCCAAGGTGGTCTTAGAACAAGTTCCGCCGCAAATCGCCCTTCATTATCACATCTTTCCCGTGGAGGCTAACGCTAAAGAGTTGGTGATCGCGATGCCCGAGCCGCCCGACTTAGATATGGTACAGGAATTGAGCGCGATTCTCGGCGTTGTCATTAAGGTGGTTCTCGATGAGAAGGAAAAAATTGACGAAGCGATTAAGAAACATTATGGCGTCGGAGCGTCCGTTATGGAA
>CAZPKZ010000042.1:0-7890 GCA_964587285.1 uncultured bacterium
AGCTTGCGAAGGAAGCCGTTTAGCCAAGCTCGACGGCTTCGGCGAAAAATCCCAGTCGAAGATTTTAGAGGCGATTAAACATTATAATAAATCAAAAGGTTATTTCCTCATTTCACAAGCTTCTGAAGAAAGCCAAAAGTACCTGAAATTTCTCAAGAAATCCAGGGACATTATCCCACCACCTGCCTTAGGCCCGAAGGGCCGCCTTTCTCGGAAAGGCCCGTCTTCGACGGGGAAAGCAGGTGGTGGGATTATCCGGATTGAAGTTGCCGGAAACCTGAGGCGCCAAAAGGAAATTGTGCACGACATCGATATTTTAATCAGCACGAAGCGTCCCGCCGCCATTCATGAATCTTTTACCCATTACCCGCAGGTGGATCAGGTTTTAGCAAGGGGCGAGACCAAATCAAGCGTCATTTTAAAGTCGGGCCTTCAAGTCGATCTTCGGACGGTCACCGATCAACAATTTCCCTATGCTCTTTATTATTTTACGGGGAGCAAGGAACACAATGTAGCGGTCCGCACGATTGCAAAACGAAGAGGCCTTAAGATCAGCGAATACGGCATCTTTAAAGGCAAGCGTCTGATTCCGTGCAAAGATGAGGCAGATTTGTTTAAAGTTCTCGGGCTTCATTATATTCCGCCGGAGCTTCGTGAGAATACAAATGAGATTGAAGAAGCAAGAAAGGGAAATTTGCCGCGCCTGGTTGAAGCGAATGACCTGAAAGGAATCTTCCATGTTCATTCCGATTATAGCGACGGCGTTGCCCCGCTTGAAGAGATGATCCGCTCGGCTGAGGAGCTTGGCTATGAATATGTGGGGATATCGGATCATTCCAAATCGGCGGCGTATGCCAATGGCCTCTCGGAAGAACGCGTTAAAAAACAGCACCGCGAGCTTGATCAATTGCAGAAAAAATATAAGAAAATCAGAATTTTTCGCGGAATCGAATCTGATATTTTAGCAGACGGCTCCCTGGATTATTCGGATCGCGTTCTCGATTCATTTGATTTTGTCATCGGTTCCATTCATTCGCGTTTTAATATGCCCGAGCGCGACATGACTAAGCGCATCATGCGCGCGATGGAGCATCCCGCGATGACGATTTGGGGCCACCCCACCGGCCGGCTTCTTTTAGGTCGGGCAGGCTATTCCGTGGATTACGAAGCCATTTTTGAGGCGGCGAGAAAACACGGCGTGGCCATTGAAGTGAATGCCAATCCTCACCGTCTTGATTTGGACTGGCGTTTTTGCAGGGAAGCCAAAGTAAAGGATATCCGCTTCTCAATTAATCCGGACGCTCACAGTGTAGAGGGTTTGAACGATGTCGCGTACGGAGTCGGAATCGCGCGAAAGGGCTGGCTTGAGAAAAAAGACATTTTGAACACGATGTCTTGTTTCGAAATGGAAAAATTTTTGGCGAGCCGCAAAAAATGATTCAAGAAAATATCGAGTCAAAGAAGAAGCGGGCGCTTGAAATTATCAATCGCTTGAAGAAAACTTTTCCGGACGCGGCG
This sequence comes from uncultured bacterium, assembly GCA_964587285.1. Taxonomy (GTDB): domain Bacteria; phylum Omnitrophota; class Omnitrophia; order Omnitrophales; family Danuiimicrobiaceae; genus 01-FULL-45-10b. The sequence continues at coordinate 1,519 of CAZPKZ010000042.1, forward strand.
ATCGAGCTTCATTTCAAAAATCCCGTCCAACTGGTCGTCGCTACCATTCTCTCCGCGCAATGCACGGATAAGCGAGTTAATCTGGTAACGCCCTATCTTTTTAAAAAATACAAGACGGCGAAAGATTACGCGAGAGCCAGTGCGAGAACATTTGAGAAGGAGATTTATTCGACAGGTTTTTACCGCGCGAAAGCCAAAAGCATCATCGGCTGCATGAAAGAAATTGTGAAACGATTAAGCGGAAAAGTGCCTGACCGAATGGAAGATTTAGTGACACTTCCAGGAGTCGGCCGTAAAACCGCAAATGTGATTTTGGGGAATATTTTTGATGTTCCCGGCCTTGTGGTGGATACTCATATGAAACGTATCGCTAATCGGCTTGCTCTTACGAGTCAACAGGATCCTCATAAGATTGAATTGGAGCTTAACGAGATCGTTCCCCAAAAGGAATGGTCTCTTTTCTCCCATTTAATCATTTGGCACGGCAGGCGAATCTGTTTTGCCAGAAATCCCAAATGCTTCGAATGCCCTATCAACACCCTCTGTCCCTCAAGGCAGGATGTTGCCCATGTTGCCGTGGGATTGAAACATAAAGCACATTAAGGACGGTACACTAAGGTAGGTCACGTTTCCCCTACGGGGCCTCGCAGAGGAAACGTGACCTACCTTGTATTAGAGCTATTAGATGATCACAAAAGATCAAATTAAAATTCTCGCCCAAGAAGCTGGTTTTCATGCTTGCGGTGTTACAGCTCCGAATCCCATTCCTCAAGCCGAAGAAGCATTTCAAAGGTGGTCTTCTCAGGGCAAGCACGGCGAGATGAAATACCTTGAAAATTATAAGCTTCGCCGGGATCAGTTCTGGAACCGGTTTCCGGAAGCAAAGAGCGTGATTGTTTTGGGAGTGAATTACTATAGCGGTACCGCAGAGGTACCGCAAACGAGTGCAGGCCGCATCGCGCGTTACGCGTGGGGCAAGGATTATCATCGGGTGATTGCGCAAAAATTAGAAATCCTCAAAACAAGGATTGCGGAATCAGCCGGCCGAGCGGTCCGATTTGAATCAGCGGTTGATACCAAGCCGCTTCTGGAACGAACCCTGGCTCAAAGAGCCGGACTTGGATTTATTGGAAAACAAACGCAGCTTCTTTCGCTTCAGTTCGGCCCGTGGCTTTTTCTTTCGGAGCTCGTAACGGATTTGGAACTGGAGCCGGACGATCCATTCCAAGGTAGTTGCGGGACCTGCCGCCTCTGTATCGATGAATGCCCGACACGGGCCATCGAAGAGACAGGACAGATTGATGCCCGTAAGTGTATCGCCTATCTGACGATTGAGCATAAAACCGAAATTCCGCTCGAACTGAGATCCCAAATGGGAAATCATGTATTTGGCTGCGACGAATGTCTCACGATATGCCCCTATACCGCGAAGCAGAAAGAAACGGATTGGCCGGAGTTGACCGGAAATTCCGGCGTCGGCTCTAGTCTTGATCTTCTCAAATTATTTGAGATTAAAAGTAATCGTGAATACGAAAAGAAATTTCGCGAAAGCCCCGTTTCCCGCGCCAATCGCAAACAGCTTTTAAGGAACGCGTGTGTGGTATTGGGCAATTTAGGTTCGGAGGAGGCTTTGCCGACACTCAAGAAGGCTTTGGAAGAGCCTTCAGCGCTCGTTCGCGAACACGCCCATTGGGCCATTGATCAGATCCAAGATAAAAAGGCTGAGATCATTTCATAACCTATTTATTTATAATAAGTTATAACTTTCGACTCAACCTTTCTGACACCTCCTGCGTCTAATAGGCCGAAATCTGAATTTAGAGAATAAGGAGGATTCAAAGAACATGAATAAGAACTTTAAGATTTTGATGTTGGTAGGTGGTTTTATGCTTGGGTTTGTTGTCGCCTGTTTGGCGGAGGAAAGTCCGATGGCAGGAGAAAAGGCGCAACAGAAGATTAACCAATTGAAAGCGCTTCGGGAAGAAAATCCGGAAGCATTTCAAGGGGAATTAAAGAAGCATCGTGAGCAGGCGAGAGAAAGACTTGAGCAACTTCGGGAAGAGAATCCCGAAAAGTTTCAGGAACTCGCTCAGAAAAGGCGAGAACATTTTCGCGAAAGAGCTGAAAAGCTCCGCGAAGAAAATCCGGAAAGGTTCCAAGAATTAATGGAAAAGCGCCGCGAACGGCTTGAGCAGCGCGCGGAGCGCCTCAAGGAAAATAATCCTGAAAAGTATGAGCAGTTTATGCAGAAACGCAAGGAGCGGCTTGAGCAGTTTAAGCAGAATCATCCTGAGCGTTTTGAGGAATTTGTGAAGAATCATCCTCATATGAGAGAGCGCCTTGCCTCTCAGTACGGCGATCGGGCCGAGGATATTCGCGACCGCCGGGAAGACCTGCGAGACCGGCGTGAGGATTTCCGCGACAAACGAGAAGACCGTGCGGACCGGCTCGAGGATGTCCGCGATCGACGGGAGGATATTTGGGACGCCCGGCATGACGGCGGGCGCCGTGACCGGCTTGAAGATATCCGCGACCGGCGCGAAGATGTGAAAGATCGAAGAGAAGATATCCGCGACCGGCGTGAGGATCGATTTGACCGGCGAGAAAATATAAGAGACCGGAAAGAAAATGTTCGCGATCGGACACATAGGGGTACCGGCAGGCCGAACGGACCTCAAATGGGAAAGCCCGGCCACGGAGTTCGGACGGGACATGTCGGTAGCGGAAATCGGGGAGGTGGCGGTTCCCGCGGCGGCGGAGCTCCTCGGGCAGGACGGCACGCAGGAAGATAATCATGGACATTGTACAACCGGATGAACTTTTGGTTCAAAAAGCACGCCAAGGCAATCGTGATGCCTTCGGCGTGCTGGTTCGGCGTTATCAGGGGCAGGCGATTTTGGTTGCGCAGAATGTGCTTAGAAATTTGGAGCTGGCCAAAGATGCTTCGCAAAATGCGTTTGCAAAAGCTTATTTTGGACTTGGAAAATTCCGCGAAGATGCGAAGTTTAAAACGTGGCTTTTTAGAATCGTCATCAATGAAGCGAAAGATGTTTATCGAAAAGAAAGATCGCGCGGTCTTTTCAGGTTTTGGTCCGCGAACGAATCGGATGAGGATGATCGTGAATCCATCTTGGAAATTATTCCTTCTACCGGTCAGTCTCCGCGGGAAGCGTTTGAGGCTCAGGAAGCCAAGAAAAGGTTTGAACAAGCGATCGATCAGCTTCCGGATCGTGAGCGCGAAGTGTTTATACTTAGATATTTAAATGACTTTTCGCTTTCCGAAATTGCAGAGGCGCTCGGAATTGCGTTGGGTACGGTGAAAGCTCATTTGTCTCATGGGACTGAAAAGTTGAAATCCACTTTGTTAGTTCCAGCAGAATTAAAAAGCCAAGCGAAGAATACCCAAGGAGGTGATTAAAATGAATAACCAGGAGCAATTGTCTCCGGAGCTTGAGCGCGTGATCAAGCAGGTGAGATTAAAAGAACCGCCCAGCGAATTCATGGCTGATTATCTTGCCGGGGTCAATTCTAAAATTGATAGAGGAGTACCACATTCTCAATTTGGCTTTCCTCAAATTGCGATGGTCTTAGCCATCGGCCTCGTCATGGCCGGAGTGGCTTATTTCTATTTTGGCTACGAACCGCGAGCTTCCCAAGTTAAAGTTATACCGGATGTCTCTATTTCAAAACCTCTTTCGGTTGAAGAAGAAATGATGATTCTCGAGGCTTTTAGCGAAGAATTGGCCGACGGAACCGGGGACCCGTTTGGAGATGATGAAATACTTGAAGAACTGTGGCAGCTTGACGAAATTGAATTCCTGGGCGGCCCTTCCGCTCAGACTTCGCGAATTTAAGCGGGGAGGTTATGGTTAAAGCTTTTCCCTATGTTTCCGATAGAATAAGCATCCACCGCTGTATGCGGAATCATCAAGCTTGATCTAAAGAGGGAGGGATTGAATGAAAAAAGCATTCGCTTTGATGTTGGTGATGTTAATTGCATGTGCGCCGTTGAGTTTTGCGGCCTGCAGCATCTGCAATGCCACTGCTTCAGATAGCTATGCAAAGGCGGCAGGGGCCAAATTGATCCGCGGCGTTTCGAATATCGGCCTAAGTTGGGTCGAGCTTTTCAGGCAGCCGACGATCAATGAAAATAAATGGGAAGGCGTCGGAAGAGGTTTGGTTCACACGGTCGGAAGAATTGGTGTCGGTGCTTTGGATGTCGTAACCTTTTTGTTTCCGCGTATCGAAACCCCGACCATGTCGCCAAGCTGCCCGCTTGATTTGATGACCGATAAGGACACTACGACAGCGTAAGATTTTTATAATAGCAGCAGTCGAACAAGACATAAAAAGCGCTGCCTCGGAGTCGAGGTAGCGCTTTTATTTTCATTTGAATTTTTCCCTCTCCGCTATGGTCTGTGCTAAAATTATTCAAACGATGGAGGACAGACCCCATGATTAAAAAACTCCTGTTAGCAATCGCTGTTTTATTTTTGATGATCTTAGGCGTTGTTTTCACCAGTCAGTTCTGGCTGCCTTATGCGATTGCCGCGGGAATCGGCCAAGTGACGGGTTTTCCAACGCGGGTTCAAAGGGCAAATCTAGACCTCCCAAGTTCCAAGTTTGGGATTTACGGCCTTGAAATCAAAAACCCAAAGGGTTTTCCAAAAGGGAATTTTGTCTCCATTCCGGAGGTTTTTGTTGATTTTGATTTAGGCCCCTTGATGAAGGGCCGGAAACTTTACATCCAGGAAATTCGGCTTAATATCGAAGAAGTCGGCATTGTTAAAAATCGATCCGGGGAATCCAATATTTCAAAGTTAACTTCCGTGAGAAAAGAAAAAGTTGTGGCAGAAAAGCAAAAGCAAAAACTTGAGAAGGCGAAATCGCCCCAGGAACTTACCTTTTTCGTAGAAACTTTGGTCTTGACCATTCGCCGTGTCAGATTTCAGGACGAAGCCAATCCTTTGATTGGCGAAAGAGTGATCGATTTACACGTCGACCAAGAAGTCGTCCATGGTCTTTCTAGTGTTGCCGATCTGGTTCGTTTGATTGTGTTGCACGTGATTCAAAAAGCCGCGTTAGGAAACCTCGGCGTTCCCGTTGATTTTTTAAAGGGGCATCTGGATGCTTCACTGGCGAAAGGGCAAGAATTATTCCTTCAGCATACGGCGGTTGCCCGGGAAATGGGAATCCAAGCCCTGGGTGAAGGCGAGCGTTTAATTGAAGAGGCCAGCAAGAAAATACCGGTGCCTGAAATTGAACTCGAAAAGACGGTGAGCGAGACTGCCGAAAAAGCGAAAGGGATTCTCGGAAGCGCCGCCGAGTTGTTAAAAAAACCCATCCAATCGGCTGAAGAGGCAAATAAGTCCTAATCTTTGTTGAAGAAGAACGCAGTTGACTATTCTCTCCCCGCACAGATCGATTCAATCATTTGTGCGGGTTTTTGTTTCTAAGCCGGAAGCGACGAATGATGCATAGAAAAATTAAGATCGGGCTCATTCAAATGAAATCAGGACCCTCTGTCGAACTCAATTTGGCGAAGGCCGTTCGCAACGTCAAGGAAGCCGCGAAGCGCGGCGCCCAAATCATTTCGCTCGGAGAACTTTACCGGACAACCTATTTTCCCCAAACCAGAAACCCCGGTCATTTTCGGTTAGCGGAACCCTTAAAAGGGGCTACGACGATGGTTTTCAGGCAGATGGCTATCAATCTCAGAGTTGTTATCATCGCGCCTATTTTTGAGCGGGCGAGTTTAAAACGCTTCTACAATACAGCGGTTGTCATCGATGCGAACGGGTCCATCGCGGGTGTTTATCGAAAAACTCATCTGCCCAATGATCCGCGCTTTTATGAGAAATTCTACTTTAAACCCGGAGACTTAGGTTTTACAGTGTGCAAAACGAGATACGGTAAAATCGGCGTGTTAATTTGCTGGGACCAATGGTTTCCGGAAGCCGCTCGGATCCTGGCGTTACAGGGAGCCCAAATCCTTTTTTTTCCGACGGCGATCGGCCGGTATTCAAAACAGCCAAAGCAGGAATGGAAAAAAGAACAATCGGCTTGGGAAACTATCCAACGAGCGCACGCGATCGCCAACGGCCTTTATCTGGCCGCGATTAACCGGGTGGGCACCGAAGGAAAACTTCGTTTTTGGGGCCGCTCTTTTTTATCAGGCCCTTTCGGGGAGATCATCGCGCGCGCAAATGACAGAGAAGAGGATATCGTCATCGCAACGTGCAATATCTCCGAAATTAGAAAAGTCAGAAAAGTTTGGCCTTTTTTACGGGAACGACGAACCGATGCCTATCAAAGATTGACCAGCCCTTTTACGAACTCATGAGCGCAAATATTTTTCCGAATCAACTCGGG
>CAZPKZ010000042.1:7900-8700 GCA_964587285.1 uncultured bacterium
CTCACGATCTTGAAACATGGCCTGATCAATTGCCGGAATTAGAAAGTATTTATTTGGAAATGATTGGGCATCTCGTCCAAGGCGAGAAAGTTCATATCTTAGTCCATGATGAAAAATCTCAGGTTCATGTTTCCGAAAAACTCAAACAAAAGCGGAGTCAGAAAAATGTGTTTATTCACTTAATCGAAACGGACAGTCCTTGGATCAGAGATTATGGCCCTATCTTTTTAACGGGGAAGCCGAAGAAAACCGCATTTTCAAGTTGGATTTTTAATGCCTGGGGAAGAAAATATGCCGCTTTTCAAAAGGATAACCAAGTTCCGGAAAAAATGGGCCGGATTTTGGAAATCGAACGATTTAAAGTTGATGTCGTTTTGGAAGGCGGCGCCATTGATGTGAACGGCCTCGGCAGCGCGCTTGCCGTAGAAGCCTCCTGTTTGAATCCTAATCGCAATCCTGATTTGAGCCGTAAAGATATGGAAAGGTATCTCAACGATTTTTTGGGGATCCGGCATATGATTTGGCTTGAAGAAGGAATTTTTGGTGATGACACGGACGGCCACATAGACGAAGCCGCCCGGTTCGTCGCCCCTCGGACCGTCGTCGCGGCCTTGGAAGAGAATCAACAGAGCCAAAATTTCAAGGTGCTTAGAAAAAATTGGGAGCGGCTTTCTCAATCGTTGGACCAAGATGGAAAACGGCTTAAAGTCATCACCATTCCGATGCCTGAGAAAGTGGAAATCAAAGGAAAGTCCTGCCCCGCGAGTTACACTAATTTTTACATTGGTAATAAAGTTGTG
>CAZPKZ010000043.1:0-8402 GCA_964587285.1 uncultured bacterium
CATAAATGAAAGCGCCCATTCCGAGTGCCATCTGCAAAAGTGCCGAAATCCCAAGAAAAAGAGCGGGCGCAATGAAGTCATTGCGAGGGCGCGCAGCGCCCGCGGCAATCTCGATCTGAGATTGCTTCGCCGTACCGACCGTACGGCACCGCAATACCAAGCGCCCGACCGGCGCTTGTTCGAGCGGCGCTTCGCTCGCAATGACGGTTCTTATGGCATAATATATGCTCCTTATAAAATGTGAGAGAGTAGGGCAGGTTTCCTCTACGAGGCCCAGAAGGGAAACCTGCCCTACAAAGAGGGAGCGCGTGGCGATATGAAAGTTATTCTGCTTGAGGGTATAATGTGACCTACCATTACAGGTGGGGATAACCATGGCAAGGCGCATTATATCTCTCCTCAAGCAGAAAAAAATTTGGGGCCTTATCTTCATCGCCGCCGCTGTTTTTATCTTCACGTTTATTTTTCGGATTCAGCCCGTCGTCAGATATCAGAAGCCTGCGTTTTTAACGTTTAAGGAACTGAAAGCACTTTCACGAAACCCGAAGCCGGGATGGTTTCTGGGAAGTAAACTGGAGCGGTTCTGGAAAACGCCCGTGATCAGCAACGAAGCTTACTACGGAGGCGCAAAACCTCATCATCCCTCCGATCCGAAACTGGGACATTACCTTCGCCTCGTCAGCTGGAATATCGAAAAATCTTACGAGATGGAAAACGCGATCGCGGCGTTTTCTTCGCGCCATAAATTTGAAAGCCTCATTGATTCGGTAAAAGCTCCCGAAGGATCCAGTGAGCGGCAAAATATGCTCCGGCAGCGCGAAAAGCTGACAAACGCGAATGTGATTGTGCTTCAAGAAATGGACATCGGCGTGAAGCGTTCGAATTATATCGATGCCGCTCGTGAACTGGCGAAAGCGCTCCATATGAATTATGCCTACGGCGCCGAACAGCTTGAAATCGACCCTGTTTACCTGGGCCTTGAGAAAATCAAATATGAAGACGGAACCGTCGACGAGGAAGCCACAGATTACTACGCGGCGGATCCCGGCCGTTACAAAGGCGTTTTCGGATGCGCGGTTCTAAGCCGTTATCCGATTAAGCATGTGGAAGTGTTTCAGCTCAAAAATCAAGCCTACGATTGGTACGCGGGAGAAAAACCCAAGATCGGGTTCGTCGAAAAAACCCGGCGCGTGGGCGCGGAAGTCGTTTTTAAAAATGTGATGACCCGCGAAATGAAAGTGGGCGGCCGAATTTATTTTCGCGTGGATTTAGCCGTCCCCGGCGTTCCGGGCGGAACGCTCACCATCATTAACATCCACCTTGAAATTAAGGCGCAGCCGAAAGACAGAGAAACCCAAATGGCGGAAATTCTTTATTACATTCGAAATATTAGGCATCCCGTGATTGTCGTCGGCGATTTTAATTCGGCTCCTCATGATCTAAGCCCAACTTCCGCTTGGCGCATCACGGAACGGGCAGTCAAGAGCCCCGAAACATGGTTGTCTGTCGGAACGACCGTTTTGCTGCCGCATGCGCTTCTCATCAATGTGAGCCGTTTCACGGCGCGGGTGACAAAAAATTTGCAAGACCCAACCGCAAAAGATATACCGGTCGTCCTTCCGAATCCGGTCAAGCCGCTTTTTTCGTTGATTGAAGGTTATCGTTTTGATGACGGTGGGGCGTTCGATTTTCGTGGAGATGCCATCCGCTCAATTAACGGAAATACTGGAACGCTTGCCAACTCAAATGAGCGCGATATGAAAGGTTTTAAAACCACATTCAGCGTGAAGCGGGCCGTTGCCGAGGTGATCGGAAAATACCGCTTGGATTGGGTGTTCGTTAAATCTTTCTTAAAAGACTCAAGAGATCAGACAAGCTCTTACCGGTTCGCCCCCCATTTCGGCGAGACATTGGAAGAGATGAATACAAGCCTTTCGACGCCGATTTCGGATCACCATCCGAATGTGGTCGACATTCCGTTTGACGAGCCAAAATTTTAAGCGTGGCGGTACATGAGAAGGCCGCTTGGAAATTTGGGATAAAAGTAGGTCGATTTTTGCGGCATCAGTTCCCCGGACTCACAAATTTCTTTGATCGCTTGGCAATTGACGGGCCGAATCACAAACGCGCAGAGCGCTTCTTTGGACTTAATCTTTCCAAACACTTCATCGAGTGAGGGCGTGTAGAAAATATTCCATTCCAATTTGGGCTCATCAATTTTGAGGATGGGCCCTAAAATCAGAAATGAAACCAAATTCATATCCAGCTCATACCAAAGCGGCGGTTTGCCGGAAGGCATGGCCTGGCGCGAAGTCGTTTTGTCCTTAAGCTCAAGCAGATAACATTCGTTTTCGGAAAACGTAAGGCCAAAGCCTTCCGTGATCGAACCTTCAGAAATTTTCTCAAGAACGGAACGTGAAACGGAATGCAGGATAAAATATTTCCGAAGGCCTTCTAAAAATGCCTCGCGCTCAATGGGAACGGCGTCATAAACGACGCGGTGAATCGGCAAAACTAAAAGCCCGGGATCCGTGAATCGAACGAAAGCGCTCAGCACATAATCCCAAGGATGGTCTTTTGCGGTTCCTTCTTTTACGTTTCTCTCCTCAGCATACTGAAGCGCTGTTGAATAACGGTGATGCCCGTCCGCGATAAAAATCCTCTTGCGGTCAAAAATTTCTGTGATTCGATTGATATGATCTTCCTCAGAGACAAACCAAACTTTATGGCGCCTCCGGCCCTCGGGGCCGATAGGCCCGGAGGGGGCCGCGGAATCTTCCTTAAAATCGAAAAGCGGCGGCCTCGATTCACACGCTGTTTTGATTTTATCGATCACGGCGGCCGTATCTTCGTAGACCGTAAAGACGGGCGAAAAATTGGTTTCGGTTGAGCGCAAGAGCTTGTCTCGGTCGATTTTAGGAGAAGCGTGTATTTTTTCATGCCCAAACACGATCTTCCGTTCAAAAGGTTCGAGCTTGAGAAGCCCAAAGAGCGCCAGACGGGAAAGAGTTTTCGCTTGAAAAGGATGTTGATAGGACATCTCGTGAAGATAAAAGCCCGGCTTTTTTTCCGTCACGAGTACTTTTTGATGCACCCATTCATCGAGGTATTTTTTGGCTTGACGGTACCTGGCCTCATTTTCAATATTGGCCTTGTTGGGCTGCCCCAATTCAAGGCGGATCGCATTGTGGGGATCGCGCCCTTGAAGCTCCGCTTCGTGATCTTTTGAAATGATATCGTAAGGCGGCGCGAGAACGCGGTCCATCGAGACTTTCGCGGGATCATAGCGCAGAGCGCGCAGCGGTTTAACGATGGCCATGCGGGAGAAGTGAGTTAGCGGACTTGAGCTCCTGATGGAATATCGCGTTCGGGAATGACGAGCGTCAGTTTCTCACTGTCGCTTGCCGCAAGCAGCATGCCTTGCGATTCGACGCCGCGAATCACGGAGGGCTCCAGATTATTCACGAGCACCGCTTTTTTGCCTACGAGTTCAGTTTCCGAATAATGAAGTTTAATTCCGGCGACCACCTGCTTTTGATTTTCGCCTGCCTTCACCGTCAAGACGTACAGCCGGTCGGCATTCGGATGAGGTTTCACCTCTAAAATCTCCGCAATCCGAAGTTCTAAAGCCTGAAATTCCTTGATCGAAATCATCCTTCACCTCATTTCACAAAGTGTGCCGCATTCTAGCATAAAGTTTTGTGAATCGTAAGCATTTCCTCTTTTGGCCTTTCAGCACCTCTAAGTTATTGCGAATTAGAGAGATACAAGAGCCTGATTTCACTTGATTTGGGGCCGGAAATTGCTATAATTTAAGTCTATTCACAACCGCACAGCCTTCAATCGATAATCAGTAACAGGGAGAGCGCTTCTTGGGAAAAATCAAAATTGCCATTGCAGGCGTCGGCAATTGCGCCGCCTCACTTATTCAAGGAATCGAATACTACCGCAAAAACGGAAAAGCGACGGCGGAGACCTGGGGGCTCATGAATTACAACCTCGGCGGTTACCTGCCCGAAGACATTGAAGTCGTCGCCGCTTTCGATATCGATAAGCGTAAAGTAGGTGAACGTTTCGATATCGCTTTAAACGCCAAACCCAATTGCGTCATGGTGCTTCACAATCACCTTCCCAAAAGCAAGGTGACGGTTGAAATGGGGCCGGTTCTGGACGGCGTTTCAGAGCATATGGCCGAATATCCCGCCGACCGCACGTTCGTCACAGCCAATAAAAAGCCGGCCAATGTGGAACAAATTCTGCGCGATAGTGGCGCCGAAATTCTCCTCAACTACCTTCCTGTGGGGTCTGAGGAAGCGACTCGATTTTATGCTGAAGCATGCCTCAAAACCGGAATCAGCCTCATCAATTGCATGCCGGTTTTTATTGTCTCCGATCCGAAATGGGCGAAACGTTTTGAAGACAAACGCATTCCTTGTATCGGCGACGATATTAAGGCCCAAATTGGCGCGACGATTACGCACCGGACTTTGGCGAAGTTGTTTGAAGACCGCGGCGTTAAAATTGACCGCACGTACCAGCTGAATACCGGCGGCAACACAGATTTTCTGAATATGCTCAACCGGAACCGGCTGAAATCGAAAAAAATCTCTAAAACGGCCGCCGTCCAAAGCCAGTTGGATGTTCCGCTTGCCGAAGACAATATTCATATTGGCCCTTCGGATTATGTTCCGTGGCAAAATGACAATAAGGTTTGTTATCTTCGAATTGAAGGGCGCGGATTTGCGGGATTTCCGGTCACTTTAGAATGCCGGCTTTCCGTGGAAGATTCTCCGAATAGCGCCGGCTGCGGAATCGACGCGATTCGCTCGTGCCGTCTTGCGCGAGACCGGAAAATCGGCGGGCCGCTGGTTTCCATTTCGGCCTTTACGATGAAACACCCGCCAAAACAAATCCACGATACGGAAGCCAAAGAACTCGTCCGAAAGTTTATTCAGGGAACCTGCCAAAGATAGCGGATAGCGTTTACTAACCGCTATACAATGAAGATACAAGCGGTCACGACGGAGGTCCAGCGTCCGTCCTTGTCGCCTTCAGCACTCTGGGTGATAGCGGTCGTCCTTACGATTTCATCCGAAATTTTCCAAATCTCACGCTTGGCGTCGTAATCGGAATCCGGGTCAAATTTCACGCCCGAAATCGTCGCCAACATCTCCGCCGCCAGGTCTTCAGCGTAATCATTGGTTTTCCGTTCCGTCCATCCGTAGGTGTGGTGTTCTGAGAGATAACCGTGCTTACTGGGATTCTTGGGCATTGCCACCCCGATCGAGCTTGAAATCAAACGATTGGGTTCATTCGTGGCGTTATCACTCATCACGCAATAAACAATCTGGCCCGGTGTCAAATATTTGAGGCCGACTTCCTTGGGAATCATTTTGCAGTAAGGCGGGAAAATGCTGGAGACCTTTACCAAATTGTAATAGGCGATATCGGCGTTTCTTAAAGCAAGCTCAAAACTAGTGAGTTTTTCCCGGTGAGCGCCTGAGCCCTTCGTGAGAAAACATTTCTTAGGTAAAATCATTTCGTAATGAATTTATCAGAAACGGCGGGTCGCTGCAAGAAATTATCCGTCACATTCCCAAAATTCTTTTTGCGTTTTCGCCGAACACAAATTTTTGTTTTGCGCGCGGGAGCAAAAATTTGAACTTCGCGATTTCAAGCCCCACATGAGAATACGGAATATCCGAGGCGAAAACGACTTTCCGCTCACCCGCGAGTTTTAAAATGACGCCGGTCCGGTAATAGGAAAGCGTTGAGGTATCCAGATAAACATTGGCGTTATGTTTCGCGATTTCGATCGCATCCCGATACCTATCTTTTCCGGAATGCGCCAGAATGAAAAACGTTTTGGGATACGCTTTGAAAATGTGAAGCCATTGGCCGGGATGGCATCTCGGCTCATGGCCGGTATGCAAAATCACGCTCAGGCGGTTTTTGTTTTTTTCTAAAAAAAGTGGCTCGGCCCGCCTTGGGCTAAAGTGGTCTGAACGGGGATGAAGCTTAACAGCACGAAAGCCCGCTTGAGCGGCGGATTCGACCTCTTGAAATGAAGACGCGAGTTTGTTGGGGTCCAGCCTCGCGCAGCCGATTAAACTTCGGTGATGCTTGGTTAAATGGGCGATCCGCCGGTTCGCGTGCGTGTAGGACGGGCCCGGATTTTTTTCATCGATGGGAAAAATAAAGCTGTGCGTCACCCCAAACTGCTTCATGGAACGGAGCGTGTTTTGAACCGTCTGGCGGGCGCCGTCATTACGGGAAAGGCCAATATGGGTATGAAAATCAACCAGCATGCGGAAAACTAACGGTTAATCTCGCTCTCACAAACGACTGAAGGGACCAAGCCGCCTCCGCGCGAAACATTGACAACGGTCTCATCGCTTAAGCGGGAAAGGCTGCCGGCGTAAGCGCCGTTAAACACGAAACAGCCCGTGTTCATTTTCTTGGCGACAAACTCGATTTTGTGATTGGCAATGGTCGGAACCATCATAATGGGCGGATTCGCAAATTCTTGAATCACCCAATTGGATTTAAGCGCCTTGTCAATCGTATGGTTCCATTCCTCATCCCGAGTCTCGCCGCCGACGGTCACATCGCGCCCGCCATAATCCTCGGCAGGCTTCAAAACGAGCGTATCCTTCTCATCTTTAAGAAAATCAATGAGATAAATTTTCTTCTTGCCGTAAAATCTTTCGGCATCGGCCGTGCGCCGAGTCCAAAGAATATGTTGATGGCGGATTTCATTTTCCTTGGCGGAAAAATGATGGTCGTATTCCGGATTCGTTAAAATGGAAAGAACGGCTTTGGAAGAAGCCAGCCGCGAACGCAAGGGATTGACGACACAGACGGCGCGGTCCTTGTAAGCCCTGATGAGATCACCCACGTCCCGAATTTTTTCAAGCAGCTCATTCAATATAACGCGCCGGTAAAGCAAATCAATTCTAAAATTTCCGTGATAAAGCTTGCCTGATTTGTAACGAAGTTCCCGGGGGTCCGCGATCGTGGTTTTATAACCTTTTTCTTCAAAAAAAAGCTTGAGCACGTCAAACTCCGGCCGCGTCCGAACCGTTTTCCAATCGACAATGGCGATCTGCGGAGTTTCCAGGCCTCCAAATTCTTCATAGACACTCAATAGGCCGTCTAAAAGTTTTTGCGTTCTCGTTTCACGCTGCAGATGGACTTCTGCAAAAAAATCCTTAAGCTCTTCCGTATCCAAGAGGAGCTGTTCTAAGGTGTCCGTATAGCCCATTCCTGCCGGCGAATCACAATTGAGCTCCATAAATCTCAGGCTTTCACCTTCCAGAATACAGTCAAAGCGCGCGACCGCCACGGTCCGGGAATAACCCGGATCGATGCGGACTAACTCTTCCACCTCCGGCGCGAGAGAGAAACATTCCTTTAACAGGGATTCGTGAAGATAAAGATCGGCAACGCGATCGACCATGCGCGCAAGGCTATCGCAAACCGTGTGGATGAGCCGCACTTGCTTGGCCGTGATGAAATGAGGCTTAAAAAACGTGGGAATCGTAAACCGGCCGTATTTAACATAGCTATGATGAAGCTTATCTTCAAATTGATGGATGGCTTCCATCGACTTTTTCTCATTCGCCAGAATATACTGTTCATAGGCGTGATTGATGTCCCTCGTATAATCAATTGTGGCGCGCTGTGCCATGGATTCTCCTGCTTTGCAACGTTTTCAAGACGCTTTCCCCGATTTCAGCGGGGCTTTCCACCACCACGACTCCTGCCTGCTTAAATCGCTTCATTTTTTCGGGCGCCGTTCCGGCCCCGCCGGAAATAATGGCGCCGGCATGCCCCATTCGTTTGCCGGGCGGCGCGGTTAAGCCCGCGATGAATGCGATGACGGGCTTGCGCATATTTTTTTCAATAAACTCTGCCGCTTTTTCTTCCGAATTGCCGCCGATTTCGCCGATGAGCACGACCGCCTCGGTCTCAGAATCTTTTTCGAAAAGTTCAAGGCAATCCACAAAGCTTGTCCCCAGAATCGGGTCTCCCCCAATTCCGACGACGGTTGACTGCCCCAGACTCCGCTCACTCATCTGCCAAACCGCTTCATAAGTCAAGGTACCGCTTCGGGAAACAACGCCGATACGGCCCCTTTTATGAATGTACCCGGGCATGATTCCGACTTTTGAGGCCCCTGGTGTGATTATACCTGGGCAATTGGGCCCTATCAAGCGCGAGCCCGTGCTTTGCAGGGCTTTTTTGACTCGGATCATATCCAATGTGGGGATTCCCTCGGTAATACAGACAATCAGACGGATTCCGCTTTCAGCCGCTTCCAAGATCGCGTCCTTCGCGAATTTGGCGGGGACGTAAATGACGCTCGTATTCGCTTGGGTGTTCCCGACCGCCTCGCGCAT
>CAZPKZ010000044.1:0-7897 GCA_964587285.1 uncultured bacterium
GAAACGTGTGCACTCATTATGGAGCCGCTCATGCAAGGCGCTGCCGGAATGATGAATCAGCCAAAAGGGTATATTTCGCGTGCGCGCAAGCTTGCAAAACAGTATAATATTCTTCTTATTTTCGACGAAGTTGCCACCGGATTCGGAAGAACCGGCCGCATGTTTGCAAGCGATCATGAGTCGGTTACGCCCGATCTCTTATGTTTAGCCAAAGGCTTGAGCGCGGGATACCTTCCTTTGGCCGCGACGATCGCAACTGAGGAAATTTACGAAGCATTTCTCGGGCGCTATGACGAGTTAAAGACGTTCTTTCACGGGCATACCTATACGGCCAATCCGCTTGCCTGCGCGGTGTCCATCGCGAATCTGGAACTTTTCGAGCGCGGACGGATCATTGAAAGACTGGCGCCCAAGATCCGGTTTTTGGAAGAGGGCCTTCGGAAATTCAATCAACTTGAGCATGTCGGCGATATTCGTCAGGTCGGTTTCATGGTGGGGATTGAACTTGTCCGCGACAAGCGTTCGTGCGCACCATATGAATTGAGAGAGAAAATTGGAATTCGGGTTATTCAAGAAGCGCGCCGTCTAGGGGTGATCATCCGGCCGCTCAGAAATGTGATTGTTTTAATGCCGCCGCTCGGAATTGAATTAAAAGATTTGAATAAATTGTTGGATGTTGTGTATGCGTCGATTGGAAAGGTAACGAGATAAATCCGAAATTCGAAGCACGAAATCCGAAACAAATTCAAGTGATTAAATTGCCAAATGTGTGAAACCGTTTCCATCATTTGGCACTTGGATTTTGACATTGTTTCGAATTTCGGTATTCGGATTTAGGATTTTTTGCTATGCCCAAAGGAATTTTCATCACAGGAACAGATACCGGCGTCGGCAAGACGATTGTGTCTGCCGGCCTTGCCCTGGCGCTTAAGGGGCGCGGCATGCGCGTGGGCGTGATGAAGCCGGTTGCTACGGGCTGTGTGGGTGAAAATGGATGGCTCGTCAGTACAGACGCTGTTTATCTTTTTGAGGCCGCCGAAAATGAATACGCGCCGCTCACAAGCCCCGTCCGTTTTAGAAACCCTCTGGCGCCGAGCATCGCAAGCGTTTATGAGCAAAAGGAAGTGGATTTAGAGGTGATTCGCAAAGCCTACCGTGAACTTCAAAGGCATTATGATTTTATCATCGTGGAAGGAATCGGCGGAATTTTGGTTCCGATCAAGAAAAATTATTTAGTCGCCAATTTAATCCGGGAAATGAATCTTCCGATCGTGATTGTGTCCCATGTGAGCCTCGGGGCGATTAATCACACGCTTTTGACGGTCGACTCGGCTTTGATGCGCGGATTTTCAATCAAAGGCATTATTTTTAATCGGGCGCCCCTCGTCAATTATTCTCTTGCCGAGATGACGAATCCGCGGGTCATTCATGAATTAACTCAGCTTCCGGTCCTAGGGACCCTGCCCGATATCGAAGGGCTTGATATCGAGCGCTGCAGGTACGGTAGTTTAAAAGCGGTTTTTGAAGAACGAATCAATGTCGAAAGCATCTTAAAATGACACAGAGGCATAAAAAAATTTTAGTGGCGATGTCAGGCGGAGTGGACAGTTCCGCCGCCGCCTTTCTCCTCAAGCGCGAAGGGTTTGAAGTAGGAGGGGCTACGATCCGCACGTGGGCCAGCGGAGACTGTGCCGAGAAAAACACAAAATCATGTTGCGGGGTGATTGGCGTTGAGGACGCGCGAAGGGTCGCTTGGAAACTTGGAATTCCACACTACGTTTTTAATTTTGAGACGGAATTTAAAACGCACGTCGTCGATTATTTTTCAAATGAATACCTAAGCGGCCGCACACCCAATCCTTGCATTGCCTGCAACCAGCACATCAAGTTCTCTCTTTTTTTGAAGCGCGCCCGCGCTTTGGGCTACGACGCGATCGCGACGGGCCATTATGCGCAGCTTGGATTTGATGAAGGAATGAGCCGCTCCTTTATTCGCGAAGGCAAAGATGCTTCGAAGGATCAATCCTATGTATTATTCCCGCTATCTCAAGAGATTTTGGCCGATCTTTATCTTCCGGTCGGCGCTTTTTCAAAAAGCGAAATCCGCGGGATGGCACGCGTGATCGGCCTTCGGGTTGCCGATAAACCCGATTCTCAGGAGATCTGCTTCATTCCGAGCAACGATTACGGGGCGTTTTTAGAGCGGGAGAAAAAATTGGGAGAGCGTCCCGGTGCCGTTCGAGACCGCTATGGAAACATATTGGGCCAGCACCGCGGTTACTTTCATTATACGATCGGCCAGCGGCGGGGTTTGAAAATTCCCTTTAAGCATGCGCTTTACGTCACTCAAATTATTCCCTCGGAAAATACGGTGGTGGTCGGCACAAAAGACGAAGTGGCGGGCCGCATCTGCCGCGCGGAACGCATCAACTGGTTTTCCATTTTAAACGGCAATCGATCATTCAGGGCTCAAGTGAAAATCAGATCCCGCCACGCAAAGGCGTGGGCGCAAGTGGAACGGTTTTCTGAGGATGGCGCCATGATTGTTTTCGATGATCCGCAGGAAGCCATTACGCCCGGCCAAGGGTGCGTCTTTTATGAAGGCGATCGCGTTTTGGGCGGAGGATGGATTTCAAACCAAACGGAAGAAGCTTATGGCGGCGCTCTCTAAACTCAAAGAGCTCCAGGCCGTCATTCGGAAATACCAAAGCGTCCTTGTCGCTTTTTCGGGGGGCATTGATTCCGCTTTGGTTTTGAAAGTTTCGCGGGATGTTTTGGGCCGCGATTTCGCCAAAGCCGTGACGGCGAAAAGCGAATCCATCGGAACGCGCGAACTTGAAGCCGCGAAAGCGCTGGCTGAAGCAATGGATGTCGAACATCGAATCGTTCAAACTCACGAGCTTCACAATCCAAGTTACGCGGCGAATCCCACAAACCGTTGTTATTTTTGTAAAACCGAACTTTATGACATGATGCTGCCCATCGCGAAAGAATGGGGCATCAGCACGATTGCCAACGGGACGAATCTGGACGATCTCGGGGATTTCAGACCGGGGCATTCCGCCGCCGGTGAGCACGGCATTAAAAGCCCGTTGGTCGAGGCCGGTTTGAGGAAAGATGAAATCAGAAGTTTAAGCCGTGAGCTGGGGCTTAAAATTTGGGATAAGCCTGCCTCGCCTTGTCTTTCGAGCCGGTTTCCGTATGGACATGAAATTACCACCAAAAAATTAAGACAGGTCGAAATGGCGGAGGATTTTTTGAAAGATTTGGGATTTAAGTTAGTCCGCGTACGGCATTTGGGGGTGAAAGCCCGCGTAGAATTAGGGCGCGAAGAATGGATTGAAGCAATGGATGTGGGGCTCCGTTCGAAAATGACGGAATTTATCCTGTCCCTCGGGTTCCGGACAGTTATTTTCGAGCCTTACAGAAGCGGGAGTTTAAACCGCATGGCCGATGCGGTTGAACGTGAACAAGCATGAAGCCGCTTAAATCAGGGATTCGTCTTCCGGATTTTAAATACCGCAGTCTTTCGAGCACCCAAATTCATCTTCCGCAGCCCGCGCGGTTTGTAACCATTCTTCTCAAGCAGTCACAGGGCTTGCTTCCAACACCTTGTCTGCAAGAAGGAGACGCCGTTTTAGCCGGCACGAAAATCGCGGACGCTTTAGATTGGTATTCGGTTCCGATTCATTCCAGCGTCAGCGGGAAAATCGCTAAGATCACGGCCGATCGGATTTTGATTGAATCGGATGAAGCGGACAAACTTGAACCTTGCATTCAGCCTCGCACAGAAATTCCAAACAGCCCGGATGAACTGAGAGAAATCATCCGCGAAGCGGGTGTTATCGATCTTGGCGGAGGAGGAATTCCAACCCACGCGCGATTGGCGGAAGCGGGAGCGAAGAACGTTGAGACATTGGTCATTGACGGTTGTGAATCGGAACCTTTTCTTACCGCGGATCATTTATTGATGTTAAACCACGCGGTCGAAATTTTAAAAGGGGTTGAACTCCTCCGCCTCGCTTCCGGCGCCCAACGGGCGGTGATCGCCGTGGAACAAAATAAATTAGAAGCGCTTGAGATTTTGAACAGCAAAAATTACAACCTGAAATTAGAACACATTAAAACAGCGGCATTCCCCAGCCGTTATCCGCAAGGTTCCGAACGCGCTTTGGCGGAAACCTTCCTCGGCAGGTCATTGAGGAGAGGCGAGACGCCGCTTGCGGCGGGCGTTTTGGTTGAAAATGTCGCAACCGCGTTCGCGGTCTATGAAGCGGTATATTTGAACAAGCCGCTTTATGAGCGCGTCATCACGGTCAGCGGTTCGTGCGTCTTCGAACCGAAGAATCTTTGGGCCAGAAACGGAACACAGGCAGCCGATTTGATCCGCGCTTGCAAGGGCTTTATGCGCGAGCCGTCACGCGTCATTTTTGGGGGCCCGATGACGGGCAAAGCCATTTCTGGTTTAAGCGAACCTGTGACGAAACGTGTGCGCGGCATTTTGGCTTTTTCCTCGGAGCTAGAGACCTTTGGAGAAGAACAACCCTGCACGAGGTGCGGATTTTGTGTTGAGGCCTGTCCGGAACAACTTGTGCCTGAGGCGATCGTCCGCGCCGTCCGCCGCGAGAATCCGGATCTCGCGAAAGAATACGACATGGATTCATGCACCGAATGCGGCGCCTGCGCTTATATTTGTCCCTCCAAAATACCGATGGTCGACATCATTCGAAAGGGAAAGGAAGTTTCAATCCAAACGGATTCGCAAAGGAAAGCTGCCTATGCTTTCTCTTCTCGGGAGTAAAGCGGACAAACCGTTTTCTATTTTTTCTAACCCGCATCTCAGCGCTCCTCACTCCACCCGAAAAATCATGTGGGGCATTTTTGCCTCGCTGCTTCCGATTTGGGTGGCTGGCTTTTTCGCTTTCGGATGGGACGCGTTCAGAATAGGGTTGATCGCATTGTTTTCATCGGTCAGTTTTGAATGCCTGTTTAGGATTCTCATCGGCCGAAAAACATATGTTCAAAACGCGAGCGCCGTTTTGACCGCGACGTTTCTCGCCTTTCTTCTTCCGCCCGAAATTCCATGGCAGCTTATTTTGCTCGCCGCGTTTTTGTCGGTTGTTATGGGCAAAGAAATCTACGGCGGATTGGGACAAAACCTTTTTCATCCTTCACTCGTCGGTTATGCGGCTTTGCTTTTATTTTTTCCGCACGAGATGAGCCGGAGTGAACTTTTGGGCGGCGCGAGTCTTTTCGCTATTGTGGTAAGCGGTGTGATTTTAGGGGTCAAAAAATGGACGGCTTGGGAAGCTTCTTTTTTTTACTTAGCGGCCGTTGCCGTCTGTTCATTTCTGTTGGGAAGATTAGTCAAGTTTGAGGTATTAACCGGAGCTATTTTCCTATGCGCATTCTTTTTTGTTACGGATTCGACGACCACCCCTACCACCCGAGAAGGGCGATCGCTTTTTGCCGTGGGAGCGGGCGTTTTGACGGCCGTCATCCGGACTTGGGCAAGTTCTGCCGAAGCGGCAGTTTCATCCGTTCTTTTAATGAATGCCCTTGTGCCGCTCATTGATTTATTTGTAAGAACGCAAAAGAAGGCAGCCTAATGGCGTGGTCGTTACCCGCTTTAGTCGGCTTGGCCTGCGCGCAGGTGATTTTCTACCGGATCAGCTCGAAACAGGCGGTTAAGGACTTTCCGTTTCTGGCTTTGTTTTATTGTCTGACTTTCTTGTTTATCAAAGGCCTTTTAATTTTCTGCGATCTTTATTCCGCGTCGCTTTACGCGCTTCCCCTTGTTTTGCTTACTTTGGTTATCTCGTTTGGAAGAGAGCCAACGCAACTTCCGGTTTTTCAAAAATGTTTTAGGCAAGCGCCGGCGTTTTATCTTTTGACGAGTTTTTGGGTCAGTTTGATTTGGTTCGCTCAAGACTTGGATCTGGCGAAAGGTTTGTTCGCCTCTTTTTTGGCGGCGTTCTTACTTCCTATTCTGGCGGGAATTAAAGAGCGGCTTCAATTAACGGACGCTCCTCGGCATTTTGCCGGCGTTCCGCTCCTTGTCATTTCCGCCGGGATTATCCTTTTGGGCCTCCACTTTTTAATTTGATAGTAGGGCAGGTTTCCCTTTCAGGGCCTCGTAGAGGAAACCTGCCCCTACCTGAGAAACCAGCGAGTGGCGATGGCTGAATCCATGTGTTATACTTCATCTCGTAGTTTAACCGCAGTACAACCAAAGGATTTTCATGGACATTCGCCATATTTTGGATGAGGCAGTTAATCGGGGAGCCTCAGACATCCATATTTCAGTCGACCGTCCCGTCACCTTAAGAATCGATGGAAAACTCGTTGCGTTAGACAACAAGGTTCTCATTCCAAAAGACACTGAAGAGCTCACCAAAGCAATCGCATCCGAACAGCACCAATCACAAATTGAACGCATCGGAGGCGTTGATTTTGGATTCAATGTGGAAAAAGGATTCCGATTCCGCGCTTCCTGTTTCAAGCAAAAAGGCGCTTATGGCATTGTCTTGAGGCTCTTGCCGAGGCAGTTTTACACCTTTGAGCAGATTGGGCTGCCCGACAAAGTCGTCACTCTCCTGAATCGCCCGCGAGGTTTGATTTTGGTGACCGGCCCGACGGGTTCCGGCAAAACAACGACGCTTGCTTCTATGATCAACTATATCAATGAGACTCGGGAAGATACTCATATTATTACGATTGAGGACCCGATCGAATATTTTCACGATCATCAAAAAGCGATCGTCACCCAGCGGGAAGTCGGGGTAGACGTCCCTTCTTTTTCGGAAGCATTGATTAAAGCGCTGCGTCAAGACCCGGACGTTATTTTAATCGGTGAAATGCGCGACCTGGCTACGATGGAAGCTGCGATCTCGGCTGCGGAAACCGGTCACTTGGTTTTCGCCACCCTTCATACGACGGGTGCCGCACGAACGGTGGACCGCATCATTGACGTGTTTCCGGCGCACCAGCAGCCTCAGATTCGCGTTCAGCTAGCCTCGACGATGATTGCGGTTATTTCTCAGGTTTTGATTCCCAAGATGGGGAAGCCGGGCCGGGTGGCCGCGTTTGAAATTATGATTTCAACGCCCGCGATCGCTAACTTGATTCGAGAGGGAAAAACGCATCAAATTATCTCTGAACTTCAAACCGGCACGAAATATGGAAGCCGGACGCTGGACAGCCATTTGCTCGAACTTTATAGCAAAAGCATCATTTCTTATGACGATGCGATTTCCAAGTCTTATGATCCGGCTCAGTTCGCCCAGCAGGCGAGCCAGATTAAGTTTTCGGCCAAGGGTTCAGGGGTCTTTGCCAAGAAATAAAAACACTTGATTTGCCGCTTGGCTTCGGGTATTCTTTCTGGCAATTAGGGTTACGAAATTATCCTTTCGGTTTTTATCCCCTCATGAATTCTCAAAACTATTAATCCCAAAAACGCTAAGACATAGGTGATTTTTAGCTTGAAATAGGGTCAGTACGAAGGAATAGCCCACCATGAGTTTTTTATGCTCCCAAACTTGATTAGGTCATTTCCACTTTAAATGATCCCACCACCTGCTTTTCTGCCGCAGGCAGATTTTTTAAAGTTTTTGAAAAAATCGGCCCTTCGGGCCAAAAGCAGGTGGTTGGGATGAAGGGCCGGCTTTTACTAATTGATGGGCAGTCGTTTTGTTACAGGGCTTTTTACGCGATTCGCGAGCTTACGAATTCAAAAGGAGAGCCAACCAACGCGATTTATGGGTTTATCACGATGCTTCGTAAGCTAGTGCGCGAGGCAAAGCCGGATTATCTGGCCGTCTGTTTTGACCGAAAAGAGCCGACCTTCCGGCATGACCGCTATGATGCTTATAAAGCGCACCGGAAGCCCATGCCGGAT
>CAZPKZ010000045.1:0-7891 GCA_964587285.1 uncultured bacterium
AACTCCAGAGAATCAAATCTTCGGTCAGCCTGGAAAGATGCGTAAACACAATCGCGATATCCGAAAGCACTTCAATCGCGAAATCCCGGTCGCTCACGGAATCGAGGCTGTTCGCCGTCGGTTTTTCAAATCCCAAAAGTTTCGCCACTAATTTTCGGTCAAGCGAAAGGCTCGTTCCCGCCAAAGCGCCCGCTCCGAGCGGACATTCATTCATCCGTTTTCTCGCGTCCAAAAGCCGGAATTTATCGCGTTCCAGCATTTCCACATACGCAAGCAGATGATGCGACAGGAGAACCACTTGCGCCCGCTGAAGATGGGTATAACCCGGAATCGCGACGCTTCGATTTTTCTCAGCTTGAGTCATCAAAATCGACTGAAATTGATTCAGGGCCTCGAGTAAGTCGGCGATTCTTTCTTTGACATAAAGCTTCGTCGACGTCGCGACCAAATCATTTCGAGAACGCCCCGTATGAAGTTTTCGGGCCAATTTCCCGATTTTTTTCTCAAGCTCGGATTGAATCAGCGTATGAATGTCTTCATATTCGGAAATCATATGACAAATGGATTTTTTCTTAAGCGAGGCAAGCACTTTCCAAAGGCCTCTTACTAACGCACGGGAATCCCGTTCAGAAATCACTCCCGTCCGGCCCAGCATCACGGCATGAGCCATGCTGACTTTGATGTCAGCGCCTAAAAGCTCGTAGTCCACGCCTAGCGAATAAGTAAATTTCTTCGCTGTCTCGTGAAGTTCGGATTTAAACCGCGCGCCCCAAAGTTTTTTCATGATTTTGCCTTTCCTTCGTAAGGCAGTCCCCAGATTTTCATAAAACCCTCTGCCGCTGTCCGGTCAAACTCGTCTTTTTTAGAATAGGTCGCCAATTTTTCCGAATACATGGAATAGGGAGATTTTCTCCCCACTGCGGTCGCATGTCCCCGATCGAGTTTAATTCGAATCTCACCGGTTACTTTTCTCTGATGTGTAGCAAAAAAGCGGTCCAGCGCTTCCCGGAGCGGCGAAAACCACAGTCCGAAATAAACCAACTCCGAATATTTTTCAGACAACACCCGTTTGTAATGAAGAAACTCCCGGTCCATGACCATACCTTCAAGTTCCTCATGTGCCAGATGAAGAATCGCGGCCGCGGGAGCTTCATAAAGTTCGCGCGACTTAATTCCCACGAGTCGATTTTCGATTTTGTCCGCCCTTCCCACTCCATAAAGCCCGCCTAATTGATTCAATTTTTCAATCAACGAAACAAAAGCGGCCGCTTTTCCATTCAAAGAAACAGGAAGGCCGGCTTTAAAACCGATCGTGACATAAAGCGGCTTCTTGGGAACCCGAGCGAGCGGCCGGGTCATAAAATAGGCGTCCTCGGGCGGTTCTCTCCACGGATCTTCCAAAACCCCGGCCTCGATCGCGGCGCCCCAAATATTTTTATCAATCGAATAGGGGCTTTTCTTCGTTGCGGAAATTAAAATGCCGTGTTTCTCGGCATAATCAATTTCTTCTTCCCGCGAAGTAAACGCCCATTCCCTCAAAGGAGCGATCACCTTCAGCTTTGGATTAAATGCCTTTACGCCAAGTTCAATTCGGATTTGGTCGTTTCCCTTGCCCGTGCAGCCGTGGGCCACGCAATCCGCTTTCTCTTGACGCGCGATTCGGGCCAAATGTTTGGCAATCAAGGGCCGGCCGAGCGCGGTCGCCAAAAAATAATTTCCTTCGTACCGGGCATGGGCCCAAAGCGCGGGCCGGATGAAATCCTGGGCGAATTCATCTTTTAAATCTTCGACATAAATTTTAGACGCGCCCGCCGACTTCGCCTTTTTAGCCAGAAGCTTCCGGTCCGAAACTTCGCCTAAAAATGCCGAAAAACAAATTACCTCGGCCCCATAAGTATCGTGAATCCACTTCACAGCACACGAGGTATCCAAACCGCCCGAGTAAGCTAAGACGACTTTTTTCATTTTGATCCCCATTTAATTTTCGGTGAAACTTTCAACCGATTTTCCCGACGTACCCAAAAGATAAAGCAAAATCGCTTTTTGAACGTGAAGCCGGTTCTCTGCCTGGTCAAACACAATCGAATGTTTTCCTTCGATCACATCGTTCGTAATTTCCTCGCCTCGATGAGCGGGCAGGCAGTGCATGACCCGGACTGCCTTCGCCGCTTTCTTCAAAAGAGCCCGATTAATTTGAAATCCTTTAAATTGTTCTTTTTTCCCCACCCGGTCTTCTTCTCCCATGCTCACCCACACATCCGTGTAAATAATATCCGCGCCGGAAACGGCTTTCGCGGGCTGATGAGTTCCCGCAATTTTTGCGCCTGTCCGCTTTGCTTCTTTCAACGCGCGAGACAAAATCGAAGCTTTCGGGCTGAATTTCTTCGGCGTCGCATAACTCAAATGGGCACCCAGCCGCGCGGCCAAAATCAAAAGAGAGTTGAGCACGTTGTTGCCGTCTCCCACAAACGCGATTTTCTTGCCCTTCAGGTCACCGAGCGATTCCTTGATCGTATAAAAATCAGCGAGCGCCTGGCACGGATGCTCCAAATCGCTTAAGCCATTGATCACAAGTTTGTCGAAATATTTGGCAAACTCGATGATTAATCGATGAGAATAAGTTCTGAGCACGACTAAATCTAAATACCGGGCTAGAACCCTTGCCACATCGCGCACTTCTTCGCGCACGCCCAATTGAATATCCTCGGGGCCCAAATAAATCACATGCCCGCCCATGGTTGAAAAACCGACTTCAAACGAAACCCAAGTTCGCGTGGAAGGTTTTTCAAAAATGAGGCCCAATGCCTTGCCGTCAAAGGCGTCCCTAAACGCAAGCGGATTTTGTTTGATCCGCTTTGTGAGATCAAAAATGGCTTTTAGTTCTGTTTCATTTAAATCAAACGCGCTGATCAAATTTTTCATCTGGCCGCCTCGTCAAACACTTGGTCCAAAATCCGGATTCCCCGGTCAATCTGCCTTTTGGTGACGGTCATGGCCGGCATAATCCGAAGCACCCGCTCTTGCGTGCAGTTAATCAAAAGGCCCTTTTCCCGCGCAGCCGTTACCATCTGTACACCCGGCCCGCTCAGTTCAAGCCCCAACATCAGGCCAATTCCCCGAATTTCTTGAATCATCGATGAATACTTTTCTTTTAAGACCGAGAGTTTTGACCTGAGATAAGCTCCCATTTCTTCGGCATTTTGAAGCAGCTTTCCTTTTTCAATCGCCTTGAAAACGGCAAGCCCTGCCGCCGCAACCAAGGGATTACCTCCGTAAGTCGAGGCGTGCATCCCGGGCGTCAGCACTTCTTCTTTGATCTTCCGGTTCACGACGAGCGCTCCGATCGGAACGCCGTTTCCCAACGATTTGGCGAGCGCCATTAAATCGGGTTCCACTCCGTAATGTTGAAAGGCAAACCACTTTCCGGTCCTGCCCATTCCCGTTTGAACTTCATCAAAAACGAGCAGCATTTTTTTCTCATCACAAAGTGAGCGTACTTTTCTCACATAAGCTTGATCCGCTACTCGAATTCCGCCTTCTCCTTGAATCAGTTCAAAAGCAATGGCGATGGTCTTTGGCCCGACGGCTTGCTTCAGCGCTTCAAAATCATTAAACGGAACTTGCTTAAACCCTTCCGGCAGCGGCTCAAACCCTTTGTGAAACTTTTCCTGCCCGGTCGCCGTCAAGGTCGCCAACGTGCGGCCGTGAAAAGACCGGTCCATCGTAATCATTTCGTAACGGCCGGAGCCGGATCCAAATTTCCGGGCAAATTTAATGGCGGATTCCATCGCCTCAGCGCCGCTGTTACAAAAAAAGACCCGCCCGTCAAAGGATCGGCTCGCGATTTTTTGGGCGAGCTGCGCCTGCTTGAGCCCGTAATAATTATTCGGAATATGAAGCAGCTTGCGCGCCTGATTTTTAATCGCGTTCACCACGTCCGGGTGACAATGGCCCAAACCGGAAACCGCCCAGCCGGGAAAGAAATCGAGATATTCTTTCCCTTCAAGGTCCCACACTTTAGAGCCCTTGCCCTTCACCAGGCAAAGCGGTGAGCGGCTGTAAGTCGCGAGCACGTATCGATCGTATAAGGCTACAACGTCATTTGTTTTCATGTTGAACAGAGGACAGAAAACAGAAGACAGAAGACAGATTGCAAAGAAGATAAAGGGACACGATAAGTTAATTTACCAATCTCGTTTTGATTTCTCATTTTTCTGACCTCTGTTTTCTGTCGTCTGACTTCTGCGTTACAGGATAATTTCCGTGCCGATTCCACGGTCCGTAAAAATTTCAAGAAGAAGTGAATGTTTGATTCGTCCGTCAACAATGTGCGCTTTCGGAACGTTTCCTTTCAACGCCGTCACACAGCAATTGACTTTGGGAATCATGCCGCCCGAAATTACTTTGTCCCGGACCAAATTTTCTACGCCATTGACATGAAGCGACGGAATCAGCGAATCGGGATTGTTTTGATCTCTCAAGATTCCCCGGACGTTGGTCAAAACCATCATTTTCTGAACCTTCATCGCCGCGGCGATTTTCGCGGCCGCTTCATCCGCATTCACGTTATACGTTTCGCCTTTCTTATCGATTCCAAGCGGATAAATCACGGGAATCACATTTTTTTTCGTTAATTTCCGGATCGGGCCTGTGTTAACCGAAACCACATCTCCCACGTATCCCACATCACCGTTCGTTTCATGTTTTTTTACATGCAAAATTTTAGCGCCGTGGCCCGAAAGCCCGGCGGCTTCGGCTCCGAATCGCTTCAAGTCTTGAACCGTTTTTTGATTGATGTCAGCCAAAGTTTCCCGCACGATCTTCATCGTGGCTTGATCCGTAACCCGAAGCCCATTGACAAACTTGGACTCGACTCCCGCTTTTTTTAAATTTTCGGTAATGGCGGGCCCGCCGCCGTGAATCAAAATAGGGCGGATTCCGACATAGTTCAGGAACACCAGACTATGAAGCACATTTTCCCTTACCTTCGGATCCAGCATCGCAGCACCGCCATACTTAATCAAGATTTCCTTGCCGCGGAAACGTTTGATGTAGGGAAGCGCCTCAATCAAGATGTCGGCTTTCTCTACCAATTGCTCGATCATCATAGGCTTAACTTGAGTAAGTGGAATTGATCCAGACATAAAATTTAGTCAGGTCCGTTGTCCAGAAACGTTCCTGATACCTTCCCGCCTTCAAATTAATTTCGAGGCGATACTCTTTCTTTTTCAGAATTTGCCGAATCCGGTTTCGGTTCCCGAGTTTCTCGCGCCCGTTTAAAAGAATAGGGACGCCTTCAAATTTAATATCCAAGCGCTCGGAAAACGCCGCGCCGCTTGAGCCGATAGAACCCATCAATCGGCCCCAATTCGGATCGCCGCCCGCCAGCATGGTTTTAAAAAGCATCGAAGATGAAATTTGCTGGCACAACCTTCGTCCTTCTTCCGGGCTTCGTGCGCCTTGGACGACGACTTCGCAAACATGGGTCACGCCTTCACCGTCGCGAGCCAAACTCCTTGCGACATGAGCACAAACAAATAAGAGAGCTTTTTGAAACAAGCGAAACCGTTTATCCGCTGATGTGATTTTCGCATTTCGCGCTTTTCCGTTCGCAAGAATCAAAACCGTGTCATTGGTGCTTTGGTCATTATCAATCACCACTTTGTTAAAAGTCTCGTCTACTGCGTAAGAAAGCGCTTTCCCGAGCATCGGTTTTGAAATGGCAAGGTCCGTTGTCAAAAAACAAAGCATCGTGGCGTGCTTGGCGCGAGTACCGGTCGCGTTCATATCAGGGCAAACCATGCCGGCTCCCTTTGCCATTCCCGCAACCGTCACCTTCTTACGGTCTACGGTAAAACGCACGGCCATTTCCTTCGGCCGTGTATCGGTGGTGAGAATTCCGCGGGCCGCGTCGTGGCCGCCTGCTCTTGATAAATTTTTTACCAGTTTTGGAATCGCTTTTTGAATTCGGGGAATCGGAAACGCCCTGCCGATAATTCCCGTCGAAGCCAAAAACACCTGCTGTTTCGGAACTTTCAACGCTCGAGAAAGTAAATCGAGCGAAACCGAAACCGCGCGCTGTCCCGTGACACCGTTAAAACAATTCGCGTTTCCGCTGTTTGAAAAAATGACCCGATGCCTCGGCTTTTTGATGATTTTTAGGTCATGCAACAGGGGCCACGCTTTCACCCGATTGGTTGTAAAGGCTCCTGCGCTAACCGCGGGAGCCTCAGAATAAATCAAGGACACATCAAATTTCCGAAAGCTCTTCTTAATCCCCGCATTCATGCCGGAGGCCAAAAAACCGGCAGGGCTCGTCACACTTCCGTCGGAAAGAACTTTAAACACCGATCAACCCCGCTTCCTCAGAAAAACCCAGCCGAACATTCATATTTTGAACCGCTTGACCGCTCGCCCCTTTCAACAAATTATCAATCGCGGTAATGATGATCACTTGGTCTGAGTTGTCATCCATCGCGATTCCGATGTCGCAAAAATTCGTAAACTGAACGTCCCTTAAAGCCGGAAACCGCCCCACGCCTCTAAACCGCACAAAGGGTTCGGACTCGGCGAAAGATTCAAACGCTTTAGTCAATTTGTCTTTTTTGATTCCGGGTTTTCGATTGACATAAATCGTTGAAAGAATCCCGCGATTCAACGGAAGCAAATGCGGAACGAATGTGACATCGATTTTGGCTAAAGCTACTTCCGAAAGCGTTTGTTCGATCTCCGGCGTATGCTGATGCCGATTCACTTTGTAAGCGCTGAAATTCTCATCCACTTCGGAAAATTGTGTCGCTTGCGAGAGTTTTTTGCCCGCGCCGCTCACGCCCGATTTGGAATCAATAATAATCGAATCCCGTTTAACCAAATCTCCTTTGATGAGCGGATAAAGGCCTAAAATGGCCCCGGTCGGGTAACAGCCGGGATTCGCGATCAAATTGGCGTGCTTCACTTGCTCCCGATACACTTCGGGAAGCCCGTAAACCGCTTTTTTGAGCAAATCTTTCCGGATGTGGCGCTCTTCATACCATTCTTCATAGATATCGGGGCGGCGAAGGCGGAAATCAGCTGAAAGATCAATCACGATTTTTTCTTCGTCGTAAAAGTCTCCGGCCACTTTCATCGCCAGCGTATGAGGCAGCGTGATAAACACGACGTCTGAATTTTTGGCCACCTTATGAAAATTAAACTTTTCGATGACCAAGTCGCTTGCTTTTCCCAAAGCGGGGACCAGATCCCTCGCATAAGTTTTCTCTTCTGAGCGAGTCGTTAAAGACCCAATCTTGACGTGCGGATGGCGTGATAGAATCCGAATCAGCTCATTACCTGTAAAACTGGTCGCTCCAATCACGGAACATGTCAGCATCGTTGGCTCCTAAAATAAAAACTTTCTAAACGCCCGAGGACGCTTAGAAAGACGTCTATTATAAATCTCTACATATCCATTGTCAAATGAATAGGTTAGGTAAAATTTATCCTTGACTTTCGAGCCGGATACTTTTACTCTTACGAAGGAATATAATCTGTAAATGAAGCGCCTTGAAAAGACAATCGGTTTTAAATTTAAGCGAAAAGAGCTTCTCCAAGCGGCTTTGAACCACCCCTTCTATCAAAGCGCCGGGCAAACCCTTCAAACCAGCGAAGATTTTCAGCGCCTTGAATTTTTAGGGGATTCGATTCTCAACTCCTTCATCGCGGGAAAGCTGTATCACCTTTTCCCAAAAGCAAATGAAGGAATGCTGAGCCGCCTGCGTTCCATTCTCGTATCAAGAAAACTTTTGGCCCGCATCGCCCGTTCACTCAAACTCAGGACCTTCTTGCTCTTGGGAAAGCGGAAACAGAAACAGCTTGAATCAAATCAGGAGAAAATTTTAGCTGATACGTTGGA
>CAZPKZ010000046.1:0-7369 GCA_964587285.1 uncultured bacterium
AAACGCCGCCGTCCGTTGCGGCGTAAAGTATTTCCTGATTTTTAGAGGCCAGCGCCAGTTTATGAATACGTGTGGAACTTAGCCCTTCATTGAGCTCCTTCCAGCGTTTTTCAGAAGGGTCGTATGCGTAAATTCCTTTTTCCGTCGCCGCGAAAAAAGAGTTCGTTTTTGCGGAATGGGCCAAGTCCAAAATACGCGAATCTCGAAGCCCGCTTAAAGGAAGGCGTTCCCAACGGTTTCCCTCATCTTCACTGAGGAACACGCCGTTTTGCGTTCCGATAATGAGAGTCGGCGAAGGTTCACTCGTAATCAAAATGGTGCGGATTTGATCGCGCCCGGCCGGTATTACAAAATCCGGATCGTCTCCTATATCAAATTCCATTTCTACTTTCTCCGAAGGATGAGTCACATAAATGCGGTTCAAGCGATGTTGGCCCATCGAGCGGTAAAGCCCTTTTTCGGCGGCGATAAAAAGTTCATTGTTTTCATAGTCTGTTTCGATGCTTCGGATCGGCTGGCGCGAAAGTTCGTTCGTCTCTTTTTGAAAAGTCCGGCCGTTATCACGGCTGGTGAAAAGCCCGCCGCCGGTGCCCAAATAAAGTTTGTTCGGATCGTTGGGATCGCGGCTTAAACTGAAAACATCCTTTTCTTCTTTTCCGCGGCCGCGGAATATTTTTTTCCAGCTTTTGCCCTCATTTTTGGATTCAAACAGGCCTTCCGAGGTAAGCAGAAGCAGCCGGGCTTGATCAAAATAAAGCCGATGGATTTTAGCGTCGGCGTTGCCGAGCCCGATCAGCCGCTTCCAGTTTTTTCCGTGATCAAAAGAAGCGTAAAGATTGCCGTTTGTTCCAATAAATAGAAAATCAGGACGGGTGGGATGAGCGGCGACGAATTCGGCCGGGCCCTGAGAAGGCAGGGAGCCGATCGGTTCCCAGCTTTGAGCGAAGGCGGTTTTGGTGTATACTGCGCTCGCGCAAAGCATTAAGAGTAAGTAGATTTTGCACATTTTCATTGCATTAATTTAAATCATATTTATTATATTAAATTATTAATACATGTCAAGCTATTTTCAATGTCGTCATTGCGAGCGCAGCGAAGCAATCTCAGTACGGGGATTGCTTCGTCGGCCTAAAGGCCTCCTCGCAATGACGTTTTAAGGAGTTAGCATGGGTCTTAAGATGGGCATTGTGGGACTTCCGAATGTAGGGAAGTCGACCGTCTTTAACGCCTTAACGAAGGCGGGCGCCCAAGTTGCAAACTATCCCTTCTGCACCATCGATCCTAACGTGGGAATCGTTCCGGTTCCCGATGCACGTCTTGAAAAACTTGCAGACATGTATAAGCCCGAAAAAATAACGCCTACGATCATCGAATTTGTCGATATCGCGGGTTTGGTCAAAGGCGCTTCCACCGGTGAAGGATTGGGCAATCAATTTCTAGGCAACATCAAAGAAGTCGACGCCATTTTACATGTCGTGCGTTGTTTCGAAGATCCCAACGTCGTCCATGTTTCGGGCAAAGTCGATCCGGTGCGGGATATTGAAGTGATTCAAACCGAACTTTGCCTCAAAGATTTGGATACCGTGGCAAGCCGCGTCAGAAAATTGGAAAAAAATGTAAAATCTGGGGATAAAGACGCGAAAATTGCTTTTTCGGTTGCCGAGAAAGCCGCGAAACTTTTGGAGGCGGGCACGCCGGTTCGGAAAAGTGAGTGGACGAAAGAAGAATTTCCATTTTTGCGCGAATTGCAGCTCGTCACTCAAAAACCGGTTCTTTACGCGGCTAATGTGAATGAATCTGATTTACCGAAGGGCGGGCCTTTGGTGGAGGAAGTCCGCCGCATCGCAGAAAAAGAAGGTTCTCGTGCGGTGGTATTGTGCGGCCAAGTGGAAGCCGAGGTTGCGGAATTATCGGATGAAGAAGCCAAACTTTATTTGAAGGAATTTGGCCTTGAGGAATCCGGCCTTAATCAATTGATTCGAGTCGGCTACGAGCTGCTCGGATTGATTACTTTTTTGACTGCGGGCGAAAAAGAAGTCCGGGCTTGGACGGTCAGGAAAGGCGCCACGGCTCCGCAGGCGGCGGGCGTGATCCATTCAGATTTTGAGCGCGGTTTTATCCGAGCCGAAGTGATGCGTTACGACGATTTAATGAAATATGGAAGCCAGCAGGCGGTGAAGGAAAAAGGCCTTTACCGTCTCGAAGGTAAAGAGTATCTCGTTCAAGACGGCGACGTTGTTTATTTTAGATTTAATGTGTAGAATAAACCATGCTTCCCATTCTTGAAGATTACAAGGCGGTTCTCAAACGCGATCCGGCGGCAAGGACGTGGCTGGGGTGGCTTGAGGTTATATTTATCTATTCGGGATTCCATGCCGTATTCTGGCATCGGATCAATCATTTCCTGCACGCAAAACTTCATATTCCGTTTATTCCCCGTTTTATCGCCCAGCTGGTCCGCTGGTTTACCGGTGTTGAAATCCATCCCGGCGCTAAAATCGGCCCCGGGTTTTTTATTGATCACGGCATGGGCGTCGTGATTGGCGAAACAGCCGAAATCGGCCGTAACTGCACGATTTATCAAGGGGTGACTTTAGGCGGCACCGGCCTTGAGCGCGGCAAGCGGCATCCGACTTTAGGAGATGATGTCGTCGTCGGCGTAGGGGCCAAAGTTTTGGGAAATATCAGAATCGGAAACCATGTCAAAATCGGCGGCGGTTCTGTGGTGATTCATTCCGTGCCTGATAACTGCACGGTCGTCGGCGTCCCCGCCGAGATCGTCCGCCGTGACGGTAAAAGGGTAGCCGGCGAGGCAATGCTTGACCACGGAGACCTTCCGGATCCCTTACGTGAGCTTAAAAATAGAATCCGCAATCTTCAGAAGGAAATTGAGCATTTAGAGCAAGAACTAAAGGAAAAAAAGAGTTCGGAAGAGGCTTCCTCCTAAATAACCCCGTTTTTCTCCTTATTTTTGCCCGTTCGAAATTCCAGCTAAAAAAACATAGACTTTCTTTTTAGGCATAGAAAACTGGTTTAAGTCTTTTATTTAAAGTAACTTACAAATTTATGCCTAGACGCAATTTTTTGGGCCCATTTGACATCGCCCGTAAGGGTGCTAGGCTTTTATATAGGAAAAGGGGTTAGGACTTTGCCTATTAGCCGCCAATTTTATAAGGCGGGAAAAATGCCTAGTTGTTTGGGACGTTAGCTGTTAGCTAGGCACTTGGCAGAACAAGCAAGGAGGTGAGGAAGATGAAGCTCGACAAAAGCCTGATTACAGGAGTAGTGTTAGGTATCGTTGCAGGGCTCTTCTTTACCGCACAGCTGGTTCCGTTCACACATATACTGGTGATCGTATCAGTGGTATTGATTATGCGGTATCTGCACATTGTGTAATAGCGTGCGAAGAGACCGCACTTAACACTAAGTAAAACAAGGGAAAACCGCCTCTCGAAAGAGGGGCGGTTTTTCTTTTGGAATTTCGTTTGACTAAAAGATTCTCCCTCCTTAGACTAACTCTCTCATGATCCCAACCACCTGCTTTTCTCGCGTTTCATTTAGGGGGTTGGACTATGAAACGCGAGAATTTCTTTCAGAAATAAAAGAACGCTTTAAGTTAACAGCGAGCGTTCTTTTAAAGCAGGTGGTGGGATGAAACTGAAGACCTACACAGACGGTGGCGCCCGCGGAAATCCGGGGCCGGCGGCGATTGGCATTTTAATCTGCAGCGAAGATGGCGAAATTCTGCTCGAACATGCCGAGGCCATTGGGGAGGCCACGAATAATGTGGCGGAGTATAGCGCTCTGATTAAAGCCATGAAGCTGGCCAAGGAATTAAAAGCGGATGATTTAAACTGTTTTTTGGACAGCCTTTTGGTGGTGAAACAACTGCAGGGGGAATACAAAATCAAGCATATTAATATGCAAAAATTATTTGATCAAGTCCAGAAAGTAAAGCGTGAATTTAAACGTGTTTCCTACACGCATGTCCCTCGAGAAGAAGAGAATATACAGCGCGCCGACCAGTTGGTTAATTTCGCATTAGACGAAGCAAAAAAAAGGGCTCGATGATCCCACCACCTGCTTTTCTGCCGCAGGCAGATTTTTTAAAATTTCTGAAAAAATTGGCCCTTTGGGCCAAAAGCAGGTGGGTGGGATGATCTTAATTTTAACCGCCATTATTTCGCTGATTGCCGGAATGTTTAGCGCGCTTCTCGGTATCGGCGGGGGCCTCATTTTAGTCCCGCTATTTCATTATGTATTAAAGATGAATTTGCATGTGGCGATCGGGACTTCTCTTGCCGTGATCGTGCCCACCGCGTTCGTGGGCACCTTCCGCCACGCCTCGGGCCATTACGTGGATTGGCGCATTTTTTTCTTCAGTGTCATTTTCGCCATGATCGGCGGATTGATCGGCGCCGGCATTTCCATGAATTTGGATGTGGCGGTGCTTCGGAAAATTTTCGCCGTTTTTTTGTTCCTCGTCGCGATTAAAATGTTCTTCCAGTGATCCCACCACCTGCTTTTGGCCCGAAGGGCCCATTTTTATTTGTCGCAAATGTTTATAATAAAAATCTGCCTGCGGCAGAAAAGCAGGTGGTGGGATGAAAATTCCCTCGCTCGACCTCCAAGCCGAACTTCGCGAGATTCGTTCCGATCTTTTTAAGCGCACACGCCGCGTTTTGACCAGCGGCCGTTATATTTTGGGAACAGAGGTCAGTCAATTTGAGCGGAGCTTTGCTGATTTTGTAGGAGCCAAATACGCCGTCGGAGTCGCCTCGGGTTCTGATGCCTTACTTCTTGCCTTGATGGCATTCGGAGTGAAGCAAGGGGATGAAGTGATCACGACCCCGTTTAGCTTTATCGCGACGGCCACCGCGATTGCCCGTCTCGGCGCAAAACCCGTTTTTGTGGATATAGAACCCGGCACCTTTAATCTGGATCCCGCCCTGATTCGTAAAAAAATAACGCGCAGAACCCGCGCCATTATCCCCGTTCATCTTTATGGAAACCCGTGCCGAATCGATGAGATTTTAAAAATAGCAAAACGATTCGGGCTTTTTGTGGTTGAGGACTGCGCTCAAGCCTGCGGCGCGGTTTTCAAGGGAAAACAGGTCGGGTCTTTTGGAGATTTTGGAGCGTTTAGCTTCTATCCCACAAAAACTATTGGGGCCGCGGGAGACGGAGGCGCGCTCACAACAAATAACAAAAAACTGTTTGAGAAAATCAAAAGCCTCCATCTTCATGGAGAAGCCAGCCATGATCATTCAGCTCGATCGTATCATCATCCGCTGATTGGAATCAATTCGCGCCTCGATGAAATCCAAGCCGCCGTTTTGAATGTGAAATTGAAATATCTGAAGCGGTGGAATGAGAAACGCAGGCAAGCAGCGGCAAGATATGATCGGTTATTTACGAGTATGAAAAAAGGGGACAGGCAGCGAAGCAGTCGTCGTAGACGGCAATATTTCCTGCCTGTCCCCTTTTTTCCGATTGAAACAACCAGCGGAAGGTCAGTTTATCAGCAGTATGTCATTCGCGCGCCCAAGCGTGATGCTTTGCTCCATTTTCTCAAGAGACAGGGGATTGCCGCGGCGGTGTATTATCCGTTACCCCTTCATTTGCAGCCGTGTTTTAAATCATTGGGTTACCGGAAAGGCGATTTTCCGGAAGCCGAGAAGGCATCCCGACAAGTTTTGAGCTTGCCTCTTTATCCTCAGATCAAGCCCACCGATCAAAAACACGTCATACGTGTTCTCACGAGTTTCCTTAAATCCTACAGATGATAAGTTATAACTCATTTTAATCTAGTAACTTACATCAATTTATAGCTCACATGATTACTATTTAAATATCTTTCTAAAAAATTTGAAAAACTCATATTATCATGATATACTCCACCGATAATTGCAGCTCCTTTAGTCTGTAGATAGCCAACTACAAATCCTGATCTAAGGGACTCGCGTGGCACACGGATGGAGTCAAACCCCCAATTTAAAAGTCGATTCGGCATCCCCTTAAAACTCGCGGCGATTTTTACCGCAGCCATTTTTTCCTTCGACACAGTTATGTGGGCCGAACCGTCTATCGGGACGGCTCGCGTTCGATATGAAACACCGGAACGCGGGATAGCGGCCTCTCCTTTATATGGGCTGGACATTCCTGATACGATCGGCTCCGTTCAAGAAAGATATCTGCCCGAGGCCTCCGGATCCGGGCTTGGGAAAACACCTTTTGTCATTCATATCCAAGATGCCCATGCGCATCCCGAAGCGCAAAAGAACATTCAGTCTATCCTAGAGTATCTAGCCAAAGAAAAGCACATCTCAAGAATTGCCTTGGAAGGCGGCTTCGGGAAAATCGACCCGAAAATCCTGGAACTTTTGCCGGTTCATCAGGTTAACTACGAGATGGCCGAGTACCTCGCTTCTTTGGGAGAGTTGACCGGCGCTGAGCTTTATGCGGTGAAGCAAAACGGCTCCGCCGTGAGGGTTGACGGAGTGGATGACATTGCGCTTTACAAGAGAAGTTATGAAATCTTTCGTCAGCTTAAATTAAGGGAAGGTGAATTTACAAAAGTCTTCGAAGTATATGAAAAGATCCTCGCCAGATTAGAACCAAAAATTTTCGGTGGGAAACTCCGCGATTACGTTCAAAAGAAAAGGCTTTGGAATGAACGAAGCGATGAAATTCTCGGCTATTTTCAA
The DNA here is from genome assembly GCA_964587285.1 of uncultured bacterium. Classification (GTDB taxonomy): domain Bacteria; phylum Omnitrophota; class Omnitrophia; order Omnitrophales; family Danuiimicrobiaceae; genus 01-FULL-45-10b. The sequence goes on from CAZPKZ010000046.1 coordinate 6,708, forward strand.
ACACTCTCCGAACTTTCCAAAGAATTTCTCTCATTCGATTTGGCCGATCCGCGGAATCAATTTGATTGGCCGAATCTGACGCGAATTGTCAAATCCCGCGAAATCGACCCCAAACTTAGTTTAGAAAAAGCCCGCTCTGAGCGCGATGAACTACTCGGTGAATTAAACACAAAGCTTAAAGATCGAAAAACGCGCGATTTTTTAACAGACGGCCTGCGTTATCTGTTAGAAAAAAATGACGCGGACCCGTTTCATTCGTGGCTTGCCGGAAATAAACCCTTTCCCAATGTGAAATCCCTGCGCCATTTCTTCGAAGTCTTGAGAGGTGAAACAAAAGATAAAAAAATTCAACTTTTGAATTACCCGAATCTTCTCGCTTACGGCGGCCTTTTGATTTTAAGGGAAGAAATAGATGCCTCGGCGCTCTTTAAAGAAGTGGGGAATTTGGAAGAAAAACTCGAAGCCAAACTCACTCAAAATGATGAAGAAAGGAAACTTTTGGTTTTCGAGAAAGATTTCCTGCTCGTCAAACGGCTCCTGGCTTTAGAAATAACCCGCGACGATGATGAAACATACCAAATAAGGAAACTTGAACTTTCGGCGAATCAGCTTCAGAGCCGTCTCAAGTCGTTTATTCCGAACGACATTAGGACTCCCGCTCT
>CAZPKZ010000047.1:0-7235 GCA_964587285.1 uncultured bacterium
CGCTCGTCAATTATGTCAGCGGCGTCGGTTTTACGACCGATCAAAGAAAGTTTAAAAAGTTATGGCCCGCGGATGTTCACGTGGTGGGAAAAGATATTCTTCGGCATCACGCCGTCTATTGGCCGATCATGCTGAAAGCGATGGAACTTGAAATGCCGAAGTCGATCGTAGCACACGGCTGGTGGACCATGTCGGGGACAAAAGTATCAAAATCCAGAGGAAATGCCGTTGATCCGGTTGAACTTTCAAAGAAATATGGAGTCGATGCCCTCCGTTATTTCCTGCTTCGTGAAGTCACGCTTGGCTTGGACGGCGCTTTTTCAGAGGATCTTTTGGCTGAACGTTACACGACAGACCTTGCAAACGACTTGGGGAATTTATGGTTTCGTTTAGCGTCCATGCTCGAAAAATATTCTCAAGGGCGCATTCCTTTTTTTGATTTGAAAGGATCCATCCGCTCCTCCCCGATGGGGAAGGCGCTGGATCTTTGGACGGCCGTGGCCGGAGCCATGGACGAATACAATCCGCGTCAGGCCTTGAGTGAAATTTGGGATGTGATCACGGGCGCCAATAAATTTATTGAGCGGACGAAGCCGTGGGAACTTGCAAAAGATCCGGCCCAACGCGAACCATTGACCTCTGTTTTAGGGCATCTGACGGTTTCCGTCGCTCATGTGGCGGTGATGCTTCAACCGTTCTTGCCCCGTACGGCAGCGCGGATGCTAAAACAGCTAAAACTCCCTGAAAAAATCAGTTTCAAGACACGGGAGGATTTTGTTGAGCCTCTCGTGCCCTTTGGCGCTTTGGTTGAGAAAGGCGAGGCCCTCTTTCCGCGTTTGGATGAGATTGCTTAGGTTTATGAATTTTGTTGATACCCACGTCCATCTTCACTTTCCGGATTTCCAATCCGATTTCGATCAAGTGATAGAACGGGCAAGAGAATCGGGCGTTAAATTTTTTATCAATGTCGGAACCGATTCGGAATCTTCGCGTCAGGCAATCGCGATCGCGGAACGTTTTGATTTTGTATACGCGACCGTTGGCATTCATCCGCATGATGTAAAAGGCGTCACGCCTGAGGAGATGTACCAGTTGGCGGATCTTGCCAAGCACCCCAAGGTCGTGGCGATCGGGGAAGTCGGGCTTGATTTTTACCGGAATCTTTCACCGGAAGATGTGCAAAGAAAAATAATCATCCAATTTTTTGAAATCGCAAAACACGCCGGCTTGCCTCTTGTTTTGCATATCCGCGAGGCCTATGAGGCCATGATTGAACTTTTGAAGGCCCATTTCGAACCTCCCATCCGGGCGGTCAGCCATTGTTTTTCCGGAACACAAAAAATAATGGAAGAACTTGTGGAACTCGGCCTTTTCATTTCATTTGCGGGGCCTTTAACCTATAAAAAAAATGATTCTTTACGCGAAGCAGCCCGCGCTTGTCCGGAGGAGAGGATCTTAATCGAAACTGATGCTCCGTTCTTAGCGCCTCAGGCCCACCGGGGAAAGCGAAATGAGCCCGCGTTCATGATAGAAACCGCCCGCTGGATGGCCGAACTTCGGGGCATTTCAGTAGAGAAACTGGGCAAAATTATTTTGAGGAATTCAGAAGCGCTTTTCTGCAGGAATTTTTCGGGATCAATATGAACGCCATCCTGCGTGATATTTTGAATTTTTTTAGGAAAGAGAAGATTTATTTTTATCTTCTGGTCACGATCGTTTGTTTTTATCTCGCGCTCCTTTTTGTCCACCACCATATGGATCGAGGTCAAGAACCGGCCGATCACAACCGCGAGCGAATCGAATCGCTGATGAAAGCGGCACCCGAAAATCCGGAAATGATCGAAAAGCGCATGGCTGAGAGTCCGCGACTTCGGTGGATGATGCAGGTGTTCGGCTTATTCTTTGTGAGCTCTGTTTTGTGCGGTATGTGGTTTGGTTCTTCGGATCTTCGGCGCCTTTTTTCAAAACAGGAATTCATTCCATCGTCCGGCCGAAAGCTATCGGTCGGTTGGGGAGTTTCAGACGTGATCAAAATCATGATTTTATTTTTCGCGACTGGATTATTGCTTAATTTGGCGCTCGCCTTCGTGAAATTCATTTTTTTCAGCAAGTTGGACCCTTCTCATTTTATTTTGGCGCATGCTTTATTGCTTGATGTAGCCGTTGTTTTTTTTATTGCCGGTATGGTTCGCAAGAAAGGCTCGACGCTCTGGGATATTCTGGGTTTTGGTTTCAAAAAGATACCCTTCCGTGAAATTTGGTGGGGACTCCGCACGTATTTTGTAATTCTTCCTCTCTTTCTCGGCATTCTGACACTTTTGATTTTTTTGGCAGGCCGCTTCGCTTACGAACCGCCGCCGCACCCGTTGGTGGAAGTTTTACTTCACGAAGAAACCCTGTCCTTGTGGACCTTGATTTTTTCTCTGGCCGTGGCCTGTGTGGTGGGGCCGGTGGCCGAAGAAATTTTCTTCCGGGGGTTTTTCTATCCGGTGCTCAGAAAATATTTCGGGGTAGGCTGGACCGTTCTGATTACCGCTGCTTTGTTTGCGGGCGTGCATGACAATATTTTTTCGTTCGTCCCGATTCTATTCCTCGGCATGGTATTATGTTATCTCTATGAGAAGCGGCGCAATTTGCTGGCTTGCGTCACGCTTCATGTGGTCCACAACACGGCATTTATCACCTATTTCTTTTTGATGAAGGCTGTCCTGCTGGATACAAACGGGGGAATGTAAATTGACGGAGACCTTGACGAACATCGCTGTTTGGGTGGCCATTCTTTTAGCGACCGTGACCCTTCATGAAGTGGCGCACGGAGCGGTCGCATTTATCCGGGGCGATCAAACCGCAAAAGCGATGGGGCGGCTGACGTTAAATCCTTTGAAGCACATCGATCTTTTTTGGACCATTCTTTTTCCGGCCTTGCTTTTTATCTCCACGGGCGGACGATTTGTCATCGGAATGGCCAAGCCGGTGCCGGTTAACTTTTCGAATCTTTACCGCCCGAAGCAGGATATGATTTGGGTGGGTTTGGCGGGCCCGGCCGCGAATATTATTTTAGCTCAATTTTTACTGCTGCTCTTTCACCTGACGGCTTTTGGGCCGCTTTTACTCGGAATTTATTTCAATCTGGGCCTCGCTGTTTTTAATTTGCTTCCCGTTCCGCCTTTGGATGGATCGCGTGTATTGGCCGGAATTTTGCCGGCGCCGCTGGACCGTGAATATTTGAAACTAGAACCCTTTGGATTTTTATTGGTTCTTTTTCTTTATTTTACGAATCTTCTTTATATTTGGCTCATACCGGGAATTAATTTTTTGGCGTCATTTTTGGGTGTGCCAAAGCTTCATCTTTAGGAGTTCTGATGCATCGGAAAATCAAAGGAAAAACGGTTGAGCATTTAGGCGAATTCGGTTTGATTCGCGAGATCAAAAAATGGCTTCCGACTATGCACAAAGGCATCAAACAGGGAATCGGGGATGATGCGGCCGTTATTTCGGCTTCCGGAAATAAATATCAATTGCTGACAATCGATACGATCGTTGAAGATGTGGATTTTATCAGAAACCGCGCCGCGCCGCGCGAGATCGGCTGGAAAGCGCTTGCCGTTAATTTGAGCGATATCGCCGCTATGGGAGGAGAGCCAAAACTCGCCCTCGTCAGTTTGACGCTTCCGACGAAAACTTCCGCAGAATTCGTAAAAGGTTTTTATAAGGGACTTGGGCAGCTTGCCAGCAAATTTGGCGTTTCAATCGTCGGGGGAGATCTTTCTCGAGGTTCAAAGATTTCAAGTTCGGTTGCGGTTTTGGGAGAAGTTAAAAAGAAAGAGCTTGTTTTAAGACAGAGCGCAAAAGTTGGCGACTTCATTTGTGTCAGCGGGCGGCTCGGCGGGTCCATTTTAGGAAAGCATTTGAATTTCATGCCCCGCATTCGCGAGGGCAGGTTGATCACTAAATTCGGCGCATCGGCCATGATCGATCTTTCCGACGGGTTGGGTCAGGACTTGAATCATCTTCTTCCGAATTCCCGCACCGCTTTTATGATTGATGAAAGAAAGGTGCCGGTTTCTCAGGCCGCGCGCAGGCTCGCGCGCGGAAACGCCAAGAAAGCATTGATTCACGCGTTTTCGGACGGTGAAGACTTTGAACTTTTGTTTACAATTGCTCCCCAAAAATTTCAGTCCCTCAAAAAAGTTTGGGCGAGGCGTTTTACAACTCCGCTCACTGTGATCGGCCGGGTCGTCAAGTGGCGTGTGGGAAATGTGCCGGGCCAAAATAAATCTCTCGGCTATCATCACTTTTAGTTTATGTCCTTACAAAAGTGGGAAACTCACTCACCGCATGAGACGATTGAACGAGGCCGTCAAATCGGCCGGTCTTTGAAACCCGGCACCCTCGTTGCTTTAGTGGGAGATTTGGGAAGCGGGAAAACAACATTAGTGAAAGGCATCGCGCTCGGGCTTGGAGTCAAAGACGCAAAAGAAGTGAAGAGTCCTACGTTTGTGATTTTTCATATGTATCAAGGAAAAATCCCGCTTTATCATTTTGACCTTTACCGTCTCGATGAATCCTCAGATTTGGAAGGTACCGGACTGGATGAATTTTTATTTGATTCAAACGCCGTTTCGGTGGTGGAATGGGCAGATCGAATCCCGAGCGTTTTACGCGAGGCGTCTATCAGAATGGAACTTGCCCATTCAGGCGAAACGGGCCGAATCATTAGGATGGTTACACATGAACGCAAACATTCTAGCCGTTGATACATCTTCACGGGTTCTATCTATCGCTATTCGGCGGGGGAAAGAAGCGGCCGTTTTCGAAACGAATCTCGAAGGCACGCCCCGGCATTCGGAACAGATGATTGATTTGATTCAATTGGGCCTTGCGCAGCTCGGCCTTAAGAAAAATGATCTCGATTTATTTTTATGGGGGCTTGGGCCGGGGTCATTTACGGGGCTGAGAATCGGGCTTTCAATTTTAAAAGGATTTCATTTTGGATTCGGGAAACGCTCTTTCGGAGCGTCCAGCCTTGATTTGATCGCGCTCGGTTCTGGTTTGACCTCAGGGGAACTTGCCGTCTGCGTCGATGCAAGGCGGGAACATATTTACGCCGCCATTTACCGCTTTCAAAACGGGGCCGTCAAGAAAGTGCTTCGGGATTCCGTTATCTCGCCCGATCAATTAATGAAGCGGGCAAAAGAAGGGACCGTTTTTACAGGGGATGCTCTCGCAACCTATGGGGATTTGATCCGAAAACGGCTGGGTAAAAATGCGCTTTTTTTGCCGGCTTCTTTTTGGTATCCTCGAGCTGTGTTTCTCACTCATTTGTATGAAATGAAGCGTGATTGGCTGAAGGCCCTTACGCTTCGAACCATGGCGCCTCAATATTTGAGGACGTCTGAGGCAGAAGAGAGATTTGCGAAGAGGAGAAAACGCTAAGATGAGCGGGCTTGATTTGATTACCGAATCCAGAGTGCGCGAACAAGCCACTTGGCTTGAGCTGGACCGCAGCGCCCTTCATCACAATCTAACCCAGATTACCAATTTGACGCTTCCAAGCGCGAGTATTATGGCCATTGTCAAAGCCAATGCCTATGGCCACGGCCTTTTCGAAGTGGTCCAGTGCCTTCGAGATCGAGTTTCTTATTTTGGCGTCGCTTCCATTGAAGAGGCGCTGACCTTAAGGCGCCTTGAAATTGACACTCCGATTTTACTTTTCGGCGTTCCGATGGCGGACGCCATTGACGCGGCGATTCAATCAGACGTTTCGATTGCGGTCTCGAGCGTGGAACAAGCGAAGGAAATTTCGGACCGGGCCCATGTTTTAAAAAAACCAGCCGTTATTCATATCAAAATTGACACCGGAATGGGCCGTCTCGGGATCCCTAAATCTGAATCACTCCGCGCCATTCAAGGAATTCACTCACTCGGCATGCTGCAGCTGGAAGGTGTTTTTACCCATTTTCCGCAAGGCGAGGATGAGTCAGATTCATTTACACGGGAACAGATTCGCGCGTTTCAAGCCATCCTCGAAAAATTGGCTCTTAAAGGAATTCATTTTGCTTATCGGCATGCCGCTAACAGCATCGGAATCGCAAATCCTAAGGACGCTCATTTTAATTTGGTCAGGCCCGGCCTGACGCTCTACGGCCTTTACCCGGCGCCTCTTTTAAGAAAAAAGATCGCTTTAAAACCGGTACTCAACTGGCGGGCCCGAGTTATTCTCACGAAGAAGCTTGAGCCGGGCCATTCGACTGGGTATGGCCGGACATTCACGACGGAACGTCCAACCACGATCGGTGTCATCCCCATCGGTTACAGCCACGGTTATCCATTTTCACTTTCCAATCAAAGCAGCATCCTATTTCGAGGCAAATTTTATCCGGTAGTCGGGCGTATCTCGATGGATTATCTCACGGTAGATTTTGGCCCGGATGCTTCAGGCGTGAAAGCGGGTGAAATCGTAACCCTTTTGGGCCGCGAGGGAGAGAGCGAAATTTCAGCCGAGACACTGGCCGGGAAGGCGGGAACCATTCCTTACGAAATCGTCACCAGGCTGAATCCATCGATTCCTAGAATTTTCTTATAACGTGGATTTCAGGATTCTTCGCTACGACACTCTCGATTCCACTAATAATTTGGCGCTTGAATTTGCGCGCCAAGGCGCGAGCGAAGGCACGGTGGTGGTTGCGGAATATCAAACCAACGGGCGAGGCCGTTTCGAGCGCCGTTGGCTTTCGCCGCGCGGAAATGGACTGCTTTTTTCCGTCCTCCTGCGCCCGAAAATGAAGACATCCTCCGCTTCGATGATCACTCATTGGGCAGCTCAAGCTGTCGCTGAAGCCTTGAAGAAAAGATTTGGCCTTTCACCGAAACTGAAACGCCCGAACGATGTTTTGGTCGGCGGCAGAAAAATTGCCGGGATATTAACCGAATCGAGCGGAATCGGCCAGAATCTGGAATACGTTGTGGTGGGGATCGGGGTCAATATCAACACCGGACGGGAGAAACTTTTGAAAACCGCCACCTCAGTTTATTTAGAAGTAGGCAAAAAAGTTCATAAGGATGACATTATGATGGATATTCTATCGGTCTTTCGAATCAAATATCATGAAAAAGTATCATAAGTTATTGATAACAATAGACTTAGGTAATTCGTCGACCTCCTATGGAGTCTTTTCTGGAAGGTCGTTGGTGAAGACTGGTTATAGTGCTGATAACAATATCCCACTTTTAAT
>CAZPKZ010000048.1:0-7206 GCA_964587285.1 uncultured bacterium
TCAACTCCCGCGGGAAGATATATTACTTTTCGGAACTCCTCATGAAGGAGAAGTCAGTGTCAACAGCGCGCGCGTCACGAGAGTGCGCGGCACCGATGTGTGGGACTTGTCTTATGCGGAATGGGAAAGCCGCAGGCAAATGCGTCAGATCGCCGCTTTTTTACGGAAATATGTGCCGGGTTTTGAGAAATCCTACGTGGTCCAGAGCGGCGTGAATATCGGCGTGCGGGAGACAAGAAGAATCGTGGGAGATTATCAGCTCAGCGCTGATGATATTTTGCAGGCGAAAAAATTTCCAGATGTGATTGCCCGTAGCACTTATCCGATCGACATTCATAATCCGGAAGGCACGGGAACGATGCTTAAGCGCCTGCCTCCCGGCGAATCTTATGATATTCCTTTACGCTGTCTTCTTCCTCAAAATATCGAAGGTTTGATTGTGGCGGGCAGGTGCATTTCAGGCACTCATGAGGCTCATTCCTCTTACCGCGTGATGCCGGTTTCTATAGCCACGGGACAAGCGGCAGGCGTTTGTGCGGCACTTGCCGTCAGGGACGGAAAAACGCCTCGGTCCGTTCCGGCAAAAGAGGTTCAAGAGGAACTTGTGCGGCAAGGGGCCGATCTGCGCGGTATTCGGTAATTCAAGCCACTTATCATCTCGCATTTTTGAAGGATTAAGCTTATACTGCGTCAATGACGACAGTTCAAACCCAGCCTTCTGTGCCAAGTTTCTACGGTCTTGGGATCGCGCCCCAGCTCCTTGAAGTTTTAAGGAGAATGAAATTCCATACACCGACTCCCATTCAGCAAAAAGCGATCCCGCTCGCTCTTGAAGGGCAAGATGTCATCGGGATTGCGCAAACCGGCACCGGCAAAACTTTGGCATTCGGCATTCCGATGATTCAGCGCCTTGCTCAAAAGGCTGGCCGAGGGTTAGTGCTTGTTCCCACTCGGGAACTGGCCATCCAAGTTCATCAAAGTCTTTTTAAGATAGAGCCAAAGATGAAATTTGCCCTCATCATCGGCGGCGCTTCCATGGATAAGCAAATCCAGGATTTAAGCCGCCATCCGCGCGTCATTATTGCGACACCTGGCCGCTTGATTGACCACATGAATCAGCGCCGCGTTTCGCTTCACGACGTGGCCATCTTGGTGTTAGATGAAGCGGACCGAATGCTTGATATGGGTTTCGCGCCGCAGATTCATACGATTCTTCGCACCGTGCCGCGCAACCGGCAGACGATGCTTTTTTCCGCCACAATGCCGCATGAAATTATGGCGCTCGCCTCTTCTCATATGAAGCTTCCGGTTCATGTCGAGATCGCGAAATCAGGAACCGTGGCGGAAAAAATTACGCAGGAACTGTTCATTGTTAAGAAAGAAGCTAAACGGGAATTACTGAATAAACTCTTAGCCCAACACCACGGCTCGGTTCTCCTGTTTTCGCGCACCAAAATTGGCGCGAGAAAAATCGCGCGCTTTCTTCACGAGTCAGGCCATCGGGCCGCAGAAATTCATTCAGACCGCTCACTCGGGCAGAGGCGGGAGGCGCTGGAAGGATTTCGCTCGGGCAAATACCGGGTGCTTGTGGCCACCGACATCGCGGCCCGCGGCATCGATGTTTCGGGAATTGAATTGGTACTCAATTATGATTTGCCGGATGAATCTGGAAATTATGTGCACCGCATTGGCCGGACCGGCCGGGCAGGGGATAAGGGCCATGCGATTTCGTTTGCCACGCCGGATCAAGGCAAGGAAGTCCGCGACATTGAAAAACTGATGCGAACCGTCCTTCCGATTTCAGAGCATCCCGAAATGCCGCTTGAAAGCTTTATCGAGCATACGCCGATCAAACTGACGCCGGCGAACCGGCGCAAGTTCCGCAGAACATTCCGCCCGCGCCGCTAGGTTTTTTTGGCGGGGAGATCAGCTGAAGAACCGAAAACCAAATGGACACTGCGCGGCAGCGCCGTGACTTTAAAGAAATTCACCTTCGGTAAAGGTTCGCCGTCAAATTCCAATTTAAGAGGCGGCCAGCTGGAGACCTCAATTTCAGAGCCGCGAAAAAAATCCGCTTCCTTTAACTTTTCCGGGCGTTTGAAACCAAGCCGCTCGGCAATCAAAATCCTGAGAGCCTGAAAAAATTCATAAATATTTTTGGCTTTTAGTAAGACGACCTCAAATGCTCCATCTTGCGGATTGGAATGCGGCACCACTTTTAAATCAAAATGCAGCTTTTCAAAATTGACGACGAGCGCGCCAATTCCTCTGGCTCGAATCGGCTGCCCGTCGATATTCAATTTAAATAGGGCCACCCTCGGATGCCGGCCAAAGAAGGCGCTCCACCAATAAGCCGCTTTTCCGAAACGCCCTTTCAGCGGCTCCGCTTGGCTGACGAGACTCGCGACAAAACCTGATCCTGCCATTAAGATGAAATGAGCGGTTAAAAAATCAGGGCGTGTTTTTAGCCCGAAACGGGTCCGGAAGTAATCGCGCCGCCTGTAGATTTTATAATCCAGCCTTCCTAAATCGACAGGAAGCCAGGGGCCGTTTACGGTGACTTCGGCAAGATCATCTGCGGCCGACGGCATTTTTAAATTCAGAGCCAACAAATTTGCCGTTCCGGCGGGATAAATCACGATGGGAATTTCACTATTTTGTAGAATTGTGGCTGCGGCGGAAGCCGTCCCGTCTCCGCCGGCCACAACCACTCGTTCGAAATTCGAGGCGTCCGCGAGGGCGTCTTTGAGGTTAAAATTTTCCGAGAGTGAGCGCAGTGTTGCGGCAGCGCCGCGCGCTTCAAGCGCTTTCAAATAATCGTCTAAACGGATTTGACCGGTCCCGGCTTTGGGATTATGGACAACGAGGATTTTGGAAGCCAAAATCACTTTGCTTTATGAGGATCCAGGGTGGAAAGAATGTTGGCAAGATCATCGGCATGCTCCTCTTCCATCGCGAGGATTCCTTCCAACATCCGCCGTGTCGTAGGATCTTTTTCAGCGACAAACCGGATCATTTCCGCGTAAGAATCAATCGCAATCCGCTCCGCCACCAAATCTTCTTTCACCATGTCAATGAGAGAATCGCCCGGCACATATTCCGCATGGCTTCGCGATGTCAAATTTTGAGGATCGAAATCTGGTTCCCCGCCTAATTGAACGATTCGAGCCGCGATTTGATCCGCATGAGCCTGTTCGTCATTGGCATGCTGAAGAAATTCCTGCGCTACGGGTTCGGCGTGAATGCCTTGCGCCATAAAAAAATGGCGTTTATAGCGAAGCACACAAATAATCTCCGTTGCAAGGGCCTCATTGAGCAATTTAACGACCGTCTTGCGGTCGGCTTGGTAACCTTCGGTCACGGCTCCGCGTTCAATGTGCTGCCGCGCCCTGCGGCGAAGCTCTTTGACATCGTTTAAGAATGGCTTGCTTTTCATAGATTTCCCCTTTCAACAATGATTAAGTATTTTACAGGAGAATGCCCGGTTTAAGCAATAGCGAAGAGCTGGACTTGGAAGGAGGCCCAATCAGCGAGCGTTTGACGAAATTGATTCCGCGCCGCCCGCATATTCTTTAACGCTTCTTGGATCGTCAAGGAATGTCGCGCCATTTGTCGGCCGATCAGATTTTGATATTCTCTGACCGCATGTTCCCACTCATTCAAACCTGCTTTTAATTTTCCATATTGTGACTCAAGAGTGTTATGGATCATCGCCAGATGAGGGTGATTCTGAATGCGGAGCAATCGGTCTTGAAGCCTTTGATTTTCAGCGGCAAGCCTCGCCGCCCAAATTTGAAAATTTGAAACTCTTTTTAAATTCCACGCAAGGCCGAACTTGGCAAGGAAAGCGATCAGCCATTTCGTCGGATCCCATTGATACCAGCGAACCCCATTCCGGTAATCTGCCGGAAAGTGATGATGAAAATTGTGATAGCCTTCGCCGTTGGTAATGAGGGCCGCTAACCAATGATCCTTGGCAGATGAATGGATATCATAAGTTGATTTGCCGAACATGTGGCAGACAGAATTAATGCAAAATGTGCTTTGGTGGATTAACACAAGCCGCAAAGCTACACTGATGATCAGCGCGCCGAGCAGATGACCGGTAAGGGCGCCGATCAAAAGGGGAATCAACACGCCGGAGGTGATGGCCCATGCGAAATAATATTGATATTGATGGCGAATGAGACGGCTAGCTTTAAGGTCTTTCACATTTTCATAATTGATGGCGCGATTCCAGAAGAGGAACCAACCCATATGAGCATGAAAGAAGCCTCCTTTGATATTGTAAGGGTCTCCATCTGTATCCACAAAACGGTGATGGTCCCGATGTTGAGACGCCCATTTGAGAGCGGGTTGAAGGAACGCGCCCGCGCCGAAGAAAAGCACCAAGAAACGGACAAGGGAGCTTGCTTTAAAGGTAACGTGGGCAAATAGCCGGTGATAGCCTACCGTAATACTTAAGGGAGTCACCACCAGATAAAATGCGAAGAGAAGAAATTCGGAAAGAGAAAGCCCAAAATGATAGAGGTACAGCGGAGCGCCAATGACTGCAATCAGCGTCGTGATCCCAAAGAAGAAAATATTAACCCAAATTATTTTTTTGACCGGTTGAGTCAGCTCAACGACCATAAATCGCCACCTTTAAAACCATTACATTTATCAAAGGATTGGCTATGATCGCGCGTCTAATACCTCATCCAGCATTGAGCTAACCCCGATACACTTAAATTCTACAGGATAAAGGGCGTAATCGCAATGGATTATCTGGCATTTTTTCATTTGACGGCATTTTCTACATCAGCTAAATTGTGTGTGACTTCAATTGAAAAATGAGAGCCATCGCCCTTTTAACCGTTTCTAATATCTTCATGACTTTTGCCTGGTACGGCCATCTTCGTTTCAAGCATTCGGCTCTGTGGAAGGTGATTCTGATCAGTTGGCTGATTGCCTTTGTGGAATATTGCTTCCAAGTTCCCGCCAATCGAATCGGTTCGTATCATTTTTCAACCGCGCAGCTCAAAACGATTCAGGAAGTGATCACGCTCGTCGTTTTTTGTATTTTTTCAGTGGTCTACCTGAAAGAAGGACTTAAATGGAATTACCTCTTGGGGTTCGCTTTGATGATCGGCGCTGTCTTTTTTATATTTAAAAAGTGGTAATCATTGGAATTATGATTCATCAACTCCCCGCGGTCCATCCTTGGCAATCCGTCCCAAGCCGGAGCAATGTATTGAATGGGTAAGAGCGCCGGGTCTCGTCGCCATAAGCGATTTGACCTAAAACCACACCCTTACGGAGTCGTTTTGGTTAAGTAAGCCCGCGTTGTCAGCATTGACTTAGCCGTCGATCCGTGATAGGTTTACCCGCTTTTGTTGGAAACCACTTAACCAGGAGATCAAAAATGAAAAAGACCTTTTCTCTAATTTTGATCATCGCGTTACTTTTTGTTGTAGCGCCTTCGCAGGCGTTTGCGGCCAATACCGCCACTCATGGGAAAATAACAGGCAAGACCGTAGTTTCAGGCCTGACCTCGCTGATTATCTGGCCTGGAATCGGCCAATATTTGAACGATAACGAAACCAAAAAAAATTGGACTCATGCCATCATCGGTATTTTCCCTCCCTTCAGGTTATGGTCCGGTTGGGACGGTCTCATTGACCGTCAAGGCGGAAGGTGGGATGGCAAGATTTAATTTCAGCGATTTGGGGAAATATGAATCGACGAATAAAAATAACAGGTATTTTGCTTTTAGGAATACTCCTTTTAAACCCATCCGTTTTTGCAGCTACTTATAAGGTAGATCCAGATCACTCCACAGTATCATTTAAGATTCGCCACATCCTTTCCAATATCCAAGGTTATTTCAGGCAGTTTGAGGGAAGCTTTGAATATGATCCCGCAAAGCCGGAGACTTGGAAAGCAGAAGCCACGATTCAAGCGGCAAGCATTGACACTAATGTAGAGAAAAGAGACAATCACTTACGTTCAGCTGATTTTTTCGATGTCGCAAAATATCCTACGATTACCTTTGTTTCAGCGGGTGCGAGCGATATCACGGTGACGAGCGCAAAGTTAAACGGGATTTTGACGATGCACGGGGTTGAAAAACCGGTGGTGCTCGACCTTGAAATTTTGGGAGAGGTGAAAGATCCATGGGGAAACAAAATTGCGAGCTTCACGGCCACTACGACGATCAACCGCAAGGATTTCGGGATTGAATGGAATAAAGCGCTGGAAACCGGACAGCTTTTGGTCGGTGAAGAGGTGACAATCACGCTTGAGATCGCCGGTTTGCTTCAAGGATGAAATAATTGGGAGCGAACCTCGTAGAGTTTTTGAAAATTCCCATACGCTCGCTGCGGCGGCTCTATGATTGGACGATCCATTGGAGCCGGACCCGGCAAGCTCCTTACGCTCTGTTCGGAGTTGCTTTTGTAGAAAGCTCCTTTTTTCCGATCCCACCCGACGTTCTCTTGATCGCCATGGTGGTCGCAGATCGGAAGCGTTGGATCAGAAATGCATTGATTTGTACAGCAGGCTCAGTTTTAGGGGCGTTACTCGGTTATTTCATCGGATGGTCTTTTTACGAGACCGTAGGAGGAGTGATCGTAAAAACTTATCACTTAGAATCAGTCATGGAGTTGGTAAGACAAAAGTATGCGGAGAACGCTTTTCTTACCGTTTTTACAGCCGCCTTTACGCCCATTCCGTATAAGGTGATAACAATTGCAGGCGGGTTATTTAAAATTCCTTTAACCGTTTTAATCGCCGCATCAATCATCGGAAGGGCAGGCCGCTTTTTTCTGGTTGCAGGCGCAATCAGAATCTTTGGTGCGAAATTGGAAAAGACGATCGAAAAATACTTCGATGTTTTTTCCATCCTTTTTGTCATTTTGCTGATCGGCGGCTTTGTAGTCATTAAACACTTCGCCAAATGATCCCGCAAGCTAAGGAAGGTTATTTTTTTGTCGATAATTTAAAACTAGATTAGCGAAAGGAAAATAAAATATGTTTATGGCTGTAACCTCACAATTCTCGCACGGCGAAATCATCGCACTTTGGTCGGTGCTCGGTACCGCTGTTGCGGGACTCTTCTATGCCGGTTTTTTGATGGGCCAAGTCCTACGCGAAGACCGGGGGACCGAGGCAATGATCAAAATCAGCGATTCGATTAAAGCCGGATCGAATGCTTACTTGTATCGC
>CAZPKZ010000049.1:0-7127 GCA_964587285.1 uncultured bacterium
ATGGATTGGAGCGTAAGATTTTGACTGAAATCCAAAAAGATTTCCCGCGTGTCACGGAGCCATTCCGTACGTTAGGAGACCGGGTCGGGGTGTCAGCGGAAGAAACACTCGAGCGGATTCAAAAATTGAAAGCCGATCAGGTCTTGAGGCAAATTTCCGCGATTTTTGATACGAAAAGTTTGGGGTATCAATCGACTTTAGTTGCGATGAAGTTTGCGAGTGACCAACTGGATCGCGGCGCTGAAATCATTAACCAACACCCCGGCGTCAGCCACAATTACCGCAGAAATGACGCGTATAATCTTTGGTTTACCGTGGCCGTTCCGCCTTATCATTCGCTGGAAGGAACGATTCAGAAATTACACGAATTGTCGGGTGCGCTCAATACTTTGATTCTTCCGACTTTGAAACTGTTTAAAATCGGCGTGAAGTTGGACTTAACGGGAAAAAGTTCGGACACTTTGGAATCCAAAGAAGAAATTTATGATGAATCGCGCAGAAGAAAGTCGCCGCCCGAATTGACCCAAGAGCATATCGAGGCGATTCGCGCTCTTCAAGAGGATATTCCATTGGTTGAACGGCCGTTTGAAGAAATCGCAAAAACATCCGCCTTTACGGAAGCGAGACTTTTTGATTTGATGAATTTTTTTGAATCCAAAGGTTATTTCCGCCGCTTTGCAGGAATTTTGCATCACCGCAAAGCCGGTTTCAGCGCGAATGCGATGGTCGTATGGAGTGTGCCCGAGGAAAAACAAGATGAAGTAGGTGAGAAAATGGCGCAATTTCCGCAGATCAGCCATTGTTACAAACGCCCTATTTTTCCGGATTGGCCTTATGCGCTTTACACGATGATTCACGGGCCGAAGGCGGAAGATTGCGATAAAGTGGTTCAAAAAGTGGTTCAGCTGACGGGCGATTGGCCGCGAAAGAATCTTTACAGCACCAAAGAATATAAAAAAATCAGGCTTAAATATTTTACCAAGGAACTGGATGAATGGTGGGAGCGGCAGATGAAGGAAACCCCGGTCCATGCTTGAATTGTTTCATTTTGAAGATTGCCCTTATTGTTTGAAGGTGAGAAGGAAATTGGAAGAACTGGATCTGACTTATCTTTCGCATCCTTCGCCGCGGGGAAGCAAGAAACGGGAATTTTTAAGCCGCTTTGTTCCGGAGCTTCAATTTCCGCTTCTCGTGGATGTGGAGAAAAATATTTTTATGTTTGAATCGGATGACATTTGCAAATACTTGGGAAAAACCTATGGAAAAAAGTAATCGTAAGGAATGGGTTGAGAAACGCAGGAGCCATTCCAATGTTTCTCAAATGCACTATGCGCGAAGCGGCGAGATTACCGAGGAAATGGCTTATGTCGCCGAGCGCGAAGATTTGGATCCGGAGCTCATTCGCTCTGAAGTGGCGCGCGGGCGCATGATTATTCCGGCCAATATCAATCATACGAGCCTTGAGCCCATGGGTATCGGGATTGCATCCAAATGTAAGATTAATGCCAATATCGGAAACTCTGCCGTAACCTCAAATGTGGAAGAAGAACTTACAAAACTTCACAATGCGGTTCATCTTGGCTCCGATACCGTCATGGACCTTTCAACGGGCGGCGATTTGGATTTAATCCGAACCACCTTGATTCAAGCCAGCCCGGTTCCGCTCGGCACTGTTCCGATTTATCAAGCTCTTCAGGAAGTGGGTGGGAAAGCGGAAGATCTTTCTATCAAAGTGATGCTCAATGTCATCGAACGCCAGGCCAAGCAGGGCGTTGATTACATGACGATTCATGCGGGTGTCCTTCGGGAGTTCGTTCCGCTCGTGGCCAATCGAATCACGGGAATTGTTTCCCGCGGCGGGGCGATGATGGCCAAGTGGTGCGTGGCTCATCACAAACAAAATTTTCTTTATGAATATTTTGATGAGATCTCTGAAATTTTTAAGAAATATGACGTCTCCTTTAGTTTAGGAGATGGTTTGCGGCCGGGCTGCCTCGCGGACGCGAGCGATCAAGCTCAATTTGCGGAATTAAAATCACTTGGAGAATTAACCCAAAAAGCTTGGAAACATGACGTACAGGTCATGATTGAAGGCCCCGGGCACGTTCCCATCGATCAACTTAAGATGCAGGTGGAGAAAGAAATGGAACTGTGTTACGAAGCGCCCTTTTATACGCTCGGCCCTTTGGTAACAGACATCGCGCCGGGATATGATCATATTACCTCCGCGATCGGTGCCGCGATGGTGGGCTGGCACGGAGCATCGATGCTTTGCTATGTAACGCCCAAAGAGCATCTCGGGCTCCCTAATCCGGAAGATGTGAAACAAGGCGTCATTGCCTATAAGATTGCCGCTCACGCGGCCGATATCGCCCGCCACCGAAAAGGCGCGCGAGATCGGGATGACGAACTTTCAAAAGCGCGCTTTACCTTTGATTGGAAGCGGCAATTTGAACTGTCACTCGATCCCGAAACGGCACGCGCGATGCATGACGAGACCCTTCCTCAGGAAGGATTTAAAGAAGCTGCGTTTTGCTCCATGTGTGGGCCCAAATTTTGTTCCATGAGTATTTCGCAGGATCTGACAAAACTTGGGAAAGAAGCTTTGGCAAAAAAAGAAGAAAAAAGAAAAGCGATTGGTACCGTTGTAAATAGTACCGATTAAATCGCACCCACTTTCTTAATCGGTACTATTTACAACGGTACCAAGGATTTGTTTGATATGACAGCGAAAATTTACAATTCAATCGAGGAAGAAATTCAGGATTTAAAGCGCAAGCGGAATGCCGTGATTTTGGCTCACAATTATCAGGTGGGCGAAATTCAAGACATCGCCGATTTTACGGGCGATTCGCTCGGGCTTGCTCAAAAGGCACAAAAAATCGACGCTGAAGTCATTGTATTTTCAGGCGTTTTATTCATGGCCGAGACCGTCAGTATCCTTTGTCCCGACAAAACTGTTTTGGTTCCCGACCTTGAGGCGGGTTGTTCTCTTGCCGCCATGATTCGCCCGGAAGATGTGAGAAAATGGAAGGCAGAACATCCAAACGGTTTGGTGGTGGCTTATGTCAATACATCGGCCGCCGTGAAAGCAGAGGCCGATTATTGCTGTACCTCATCGAATGCCGTTAAAGTCGTCGAAAGCTTGCCGGAGAATCAAGAAATTTTATTCGTCCCGGATTTTTATCTTGGAAGTTATGTCCAAATGAAAACAGGCCGAAAGAACATGACCCTTTGGAAAGGTTATTGCCACGTCCATGTGATGATTCAAGCGGAGCGGATCGCCGAGCTTAAAAAAGAACACAAAAATGCCGAGCTGATTATGCATCCGGAGTGCGGCTGTCTGACCAAATCCATGCAATACGCAGATCAGATTCTTTCGACCGAGGGCATGGTTCAATATGTACGCCAATCCAAAGTGAGCGAGTTCATCGTGGCGACCGAAACCGGAATTCTTCATAAAATGAAGAAAGAAAATCCGGAGAAGAACTTTATTCCGGTCACCGAACAAGCCGTCTGCCATTATATGAAACTGAATACTCTGGAAAAGATCGTGCTTTCACTCGAACGAATGCAGTATGAAATTAAGGTTCCGAAAGCCATCCGTGACCGGGCGATCAAACCGATTGAAAGAATGCTTCAAATTAGTTCCGATGCCAGAGCGTAAAAAAACAAGACAAGTTCAAATCGGCGGCCTTACCCTCGGCGGCGACGCTCCCGTCCGGATTCAATCGATGTGTACGACTCCCACGCACGATGTGGAGCGGACGGTTGCTCAGATTCAAGAACTTGAGGAAGCCGGCTGTGAAATCATTCGAGTCGCTTGCCCTACCGAAAAAGACGCGAATGCGCTCGCCGCGATTAAGAAGCGGATTAAAATTCCGCTCGTCGCAGACATTCATTTTAATTACCGCTTGGCTTTGATCGCGCTTGATTCCGGAATTGATAAGCTGCGCCTGAATCCCGGCAATATCGGAGCGCGTGAGCGGATTGAAACGGTGGTGAAGAAAGCCAAGGAACGCCGTATCCCGATTCGGATCGGCGTCAACGGCGGATCGTTAGAGAAAGACATTCTCGTTAAATACGGCCATCCCGTTCCCGAAGCGCTCGTCGAAAGCGCCAAGCGGCATGTTCAGATTTTAGAGGAACTTGATTTTTATGACATTGTCCTTTCATTAAAGGCGAGTGACGTTCCCACGATGGTCGCCGCTTATCGGCTTGCCTCTCAAACCTTTGATTATCCACTTCATTTAGGAGTTACGGAAGCGGGAACGCTTCTCCGCGGCTCCGTGTACAACGCCATCGGCGTCGGCACGCTGCTCCAAGAGGGAATCGGCGATACAATTCGAATTTCACTTTCGGCAGAGTCCGTTGAAGAAGTCAAAGTCGCCCGATTTATTTTAGAAGCGCTCAATCTCGGAAAATTTGGCCCGCGCGTGGTGGCTTGCCCAAGCTGCGGCCGCGCCGAAGTGGACGTGTTTAAGCTGGCAAACGAAGTCGAGACCCGCGCGATGAAACTGAAAGATCCAATGACGATTTCGGTTTTGGGTTGTGTCGTCAACGGGCCGGGCGAGGCCCATGAATCCGATTTCGGCATTACGGGCGGCAAAGAAAAAGGCATGATTTACGTCGACGGCAAACAAGAGCGCGTCGTTTCGGAAGAAAAACTTGTCGATCAGCTCTTCACCGAGATTGAAAAGCGGAAATCGCAATGATTAACGTAGGGGCGAGGCGCTGCCTCGCCCTTACAAAACGTATGTTTGCAATCAAAAATCCCACATTCCAAGACCTCCAAGAGAAAGTCGAACAAGGCGAGCGGCTTACCTTTGAAGACGGGATGCGGCTTTTTCAATCCAACGACCTCCCGTTTCTCGGCGCCTTGGCCCACCGTGTCCGGGAACGCCTGAACGGCAAAAAAGTTTACTATTCCGTTAATCTTCATCTCAACCATACCAATGTGTGTACGGTTCATTGCGTCTTTTGCGCTTTCGCGAGGAGGCCGAATGAAGAGGGTGGTTACACTTTTACGATCGATCAAATCCTATCCAAAATAGAAGACGCGCTTCCGCATCATCCTATTAATGAAGTTCATATGGTGGGCGGGCTCAATCCGGATCTGGGGCTTGATTTTTATATCGAAATGTTTCGGGCCATCCATCAAGCTTATCCGGCCCTCTACATTAAAGCGCTGACGGCGGTTGAGATTGATGATTTAGCCCAGCGCTCCAAACTTTCTTGGGAAGAGGTACTGAGAGAGTTAAGACATGCGGGCTTAAGCAGCCTTCCGGGCGGCGGCGCTGAAATCTTTGGTGAAGTGACGCGCAAGAAAATCTGCGCTCACAAGACCACCGCATCCGATTGGCTTGAAATTCACCGCATTGCTCATCAAATGGGCATGCCCTCGAATTGCACGATTCTTTACGGCCACATTGAATCTATCGAAGATCGAATCGATCACATTCTGAAACTGCGCGAACTTCAGGATGAAACTCATGGGTTTCAATCGTTCATTCCGCTTGCGTTCAACGCCGAAAATACACCGATCGAGAAAGTCGGTGAAGTGGGCGGTTACACGGACTTAAAGATGTATGCGATTTCGCGGCTTCTTTTTGATAACGTGCCGCACCTTAAAGTGCATTGGACAACACTCGACCTTAAAATGGCGCAAGTGGCGCTTTCCTTTGGCGTGGACGATGTGGGCGGAACGAATCTCAATGAAAAAATCATGCATGACGCTGGCAATGAAACTCCGATCGACCTTTCGGAAACTGCACTTAGATCATTAATCGAACAAGCGGGCTACGAGCCCGTTTTAGTGGATAGTTCTTATGTGGGAAATCATCGAATCTAAAGCGAAACATTCTATCGATTTGACTGAAGAGGAAGCCAAATGGCTTCTCGAGCGGCGTGAGCCCGGTGATTTGGAACGGCTCTACGCTCTTGCAAATAAGGTCAATGAGCGGCTCAACGGGCGCGTCGTGAGCTTCATTCATAACATGAATGTGAATTACACAAATATTTGCGAATACCACTGCACGTTTTGCGAGTTTAAAAAATCGCCCACTTCAAAAGATGCCTATATCCTCACGTTTGAGGATGTAAAACGGAGGATTGACTCCGCCGAAGATGAACTTTCAGAAATTACCTTTCAAGGGGGGCTTTCTCCTGAAGTTAAATTTCGCGAGGTGCTTGAATTGCTAAACAAACTCCGCGAGGCGTATCCTAAAATTCATTTTCACGCTTTTTCTCCGGAGGAGATCGATTATTACGCGACGGAGATGAAGCAGTCTTATAATGAGACTGTATTTCAAGCAAAAGAAGCGGGCATGAACTCGATGTGCGGGACTGCCGCTGAAATTTTGGATGATGAAGTGCGCAAGAAAATTTGTTGGGAGAAAATTTCCTCGGATGAATGGTGCGAGATCATTAAGACAGCACACCGACTGGGCATGCATTCAACCGCTACAATTTTGTTTGGGCATATCGAAACGGCTCAACACGTGGTGAATCACTTCAAACGAGTCCGTGATGTTCAAAGAGAGACAGGGATGATTACGGAATTTATCCCGCTCCTGTTCATGCCGGATAAAACAAAACTGGGCCGCGCGATCGATCGATCGATGAATCGTACGGAATATGCCTTTAAGATGATTGCCGTTGCCCGGCTTTATTTCATGAATGATATTCGTAATATTCAAACCAGCTGGGTCAAACTCGGCTGGGACAATGCTCTTCGTTCACTTTCCTATGGGGCTAATGATATGAGCGGGACCCTTTATCATGAAAATATCACGCGCGAGGCGGGCGGCGAAAACGGCGAATACACGCCGCGCGAAAAGTTTGTATCTGAAATTGCCCGGATCGGCAAGATTCCCCTGGAGCGGGATACCGTGTATTCATTTCAAAAGCAAGGAACTAGCCTCGTTTTTTCATGAATTTCTTTGTTGTTCTTCTGATTGCGTTCTTGACGGCAGCGCTTGCCCTTTTAAGCGGCTTTGGTCTCGGAACCATTCTCACCCCCGTTTTTCTTCTCTTTTATGAAGCAAAAGTGGCCGTTTTCCTGGTTGCCATCGTTCATTTGCTCAACAACCTGCTTAAATTTGTTCTCTTTCGCAAACACATTGATT
>CAZPKZ010000050.1:0-7034 GCA_964587285.1 uncultured bacterium
AGCTTGAAAAAGCGCGGGTGTATGCTTCGCGCAAAGGATTGGAAATCAAAAGCGAGTACCAGTTTGATGAATCTTCGATTAAAGACAAACGGACAAAATTCGAACACGTTATCGAAGAAATCAAGAAATCGACGGAAAAAGTAGCCCTCATCGTTGAAACGGTCGACCGGCTTCAAAGAAGTTTTAAAGAATCCGTGCTTTTGGATGAGTTCCGAAAACAAGGCAAACTTGAGATCCACTTCATTCGAGAAAATCTCGTCATTCACAAAGATTCAAACAGCTCTGAAATTCAACGATGGGATTTAGCTGTTTTCGTAGCTAAAAGCTACGTCCTTCAGGTCAGTGATAACGTCAAGCGAACTATTGACCACAAACTGAAAAATGGCGAGTTCCCCGGCCCCGCCCCCTATGGTTATGACAATATCACAAACGAAGATGGAAAAGTTTGGATTGCTCCCTTACCGTTTGAATCACAAATCGTCGTAAAGATTTATGAATGGTACGGCTCAGAAGCATATTCAATGGATCAAATTCGGGTTAAGGTCAAAGATGTGTACGGATTAGAGTTTAGCAAAGGAAAAATCGATTACATTTTGAAAAATCCTTTTTACTGCGGCGATATGGTCTTTCGCGAGAGGCTCTGGCCGAATCATAAATACCAGACAATCATTTCCAGACAACTTTTCGATAAGGTTCAAAGCATCAAAGCAAGTTACCACAAGAAGCCTTTTAAATTCGCGGGGCTTCCCTATATGTATCGAGGGCTATTGACCTGCGCGAAGTGCGGCCATGCCTTCACGCCTGAGAAGAAAACAAAGAAAAGCGGCCGCGAATACGTTTATTATCACTGCACAGAGTATTCCGGCAAGCACGGGACGAAATGGCTAACTGAAGATGAAATCGCCCGCCAGTTTACTGAAATCGTTAAAGGGATCGTCATTCCCGACCCTATTATGAAAGAAATTGCCCGAACGCTTGAAGCGTCTCACGAAGGCAAAGTCGAGTACCACGAGGCGGTTTTTAACGGCTTGCAAGTCGAATACAAGCGGTTTCAAGACCGAATCGAGAAACTATACGACCTTTATGCGGACGGGCGAATTACAGACAGCGACTATGACAAAAAACGCAACGAGTATCGGGAAAAGCAAAATGAGGTTCAGAGCAAGTTAGCGAACCTGCAAAAAGCGGATGAGGATTTCTATCTCACGGCCAAATACATACTTAGCTTGTCGAATCAGGCAGGCAGGATTTTTGAAAGTTCGGAAGCGACCGTAAAACGCCAACTTTTGAGTCTTTTACTTCAGAACTGCGCCGTCGATGACGTAACTCTTTGCCCCACATACAGAAGCCCCTTCCACTTGTTCGCAGAAGGGGCCTCTCGTTCAGAATGGCTCCCCGGGCTGGGCTCGAACCAGCAACCCTTCGATTAACAGTCGAATGCTCCACCATTGAGCTACCGGGGAATAAAGATGCAATTAAAAATTAAAAATGCAAAATGTAAAATTATGGCTTTGTTTGCTTACGCAAACTTGCTTGTGGTGCATCTTGTCTGATGATGTTCTCAACGGATTTTTGTAATTTTAGCTGACCACCCTTTCTTCCTCATTATATCGACTACCGCCGTGTTTTTCTACCGCGCTTTTCCCGCCTTCGCGAGGGTGCGGCGGTAGGTCCGGTCATCAAAGAAAAAACGCCTTTCAATTTCGGTTTGAGCGAGATCCTGAAGCTGCTTGCCTTCCTCATGCAACCGTGCTCGAATCAGTCTTAGGAAAATTTCATTGTCTTCCAAAATGGCGATCTCTCCGGCGCCCAAGGAATCGCTTCCCACCGTAAACGTGGGCCCCGGAGGAAGCTTGAGTTCGACTTCGGCATCTTGATTATGGTAGAACTTGACGCCGACCAGATCTCCGAAGGCCTTGAGATTATCGAAGACAATCACTATCTCGCGCCGGATCGTGGCTCGATCTTTATTCTGAAGGATATCCAGAAATTCAGCCGCCCGGTCCAAAGAGAGCCAAAAGGTCCGGCTCGCCTGGGCCTCGGAAAGATAAATTAAAAGGAGCAAAAGCTTCATCGCGCGCTCGCTTCGATATGAAATCATGGTTGGGAAATATCGCTTTTCTTCGATCAATGCAACAGGAACTTCGACGGAAGTGGGCGGGCCGGCGGGGAAAAATGGGGCGGCATGAGCGGGCGCAAGCGCTCTTCCGGGCGAATAGGCCCGAGTCTTTCCATCCCAAATCGGAAAGAAACTCATCCGTTTCAACTTGATCTCGGCGAGAGCGGGTGATTCAATGATCGTAGCCGACTCAAAATTATCCGCGATGGCCGCAATGGACCAGTTCATGCTTCCTTCCACCACGAAGCGCCGGTCTACGACAATCAATTTATCGTGGACCCGCCGGACGGGCGAAACGAGATGGAGCTTCACGCCGGCTTTGCGCAAACGGTCAAACCAAGGGCCCTCTGCCACTTGGGTGGCCGCAATCTCCCTGAGTTTGGTATTCAGATAAATGGTTACTTCAACACCGCGGCGGCGCGCCTGAATGAGACCCTCCAGAAAACGGCTCACAGGATGTTTAGGGTCTTCGCCCGGGCGAATTAAATACATGGAAATCACGATGGAAGAGCGGGCCTCACTCAAAAGCCGATAAACGCGGCCCACATAAACTCGGTCGCTTGCGTCTTCAAATCTCATGTGCTTTCTGGTTGATATTTTTAAGCGGCCAAAAGGCTTCCCGAAGCGTATTTGTGAATAATGCTGGCAACCAGAGTTTGATAAGGAACGCCCTCTTCGGCCGCCTTTGCTTTAATCCGGTTTAAGTCCGCTTTTGAGATTCGGATGTTCATTCGTTGATCTTTGCGGAAGGTATTTCTCGCAATCTCCGCATAGTAATCGAGTTCGGCTTTCTTGGGCTTCACGAGCTCCCATCGATCGTTTTCGATAGCATCCAGGATTTCTTTTTCTTCCTTTTCTAATCTATATTTTTTCATATCATTTACCTCCAGATAAAAACTTTTTAGTCAACTTGCGGCTCGGAATAATAGTTTTGAGAAAAACTTTTTGATCATCTTCTACAAAAGGCACGATATAAATATACCGGTTCATTTCGACGATAAACTGTTTTTGATGAGCATACTTGCCTTTTCCTGAGCTAGTTGAGATGATATTGCCACTCTCAATCAGTGAAACAATAGCTTCAAACGATATTTTTCTATCTTTAATTAACTTCTTATTTTTCTCATTATCCCAATCGAAGACCTTCTTCACAAAGGAAGTTTACCAGAATGTGTGCCTAATGTCAATACATTATTAGGAGTATTTCGCGGGAATGACAGGCTGATCTAAGGAGATAAGACGACTTTTAGAGATTCCTTTGCTTCGGAAACGAGCTTGAAACCTTCCACAATATTTTCGAGCGGAAGCCGATGCGTAATTAAACTCTTAACGTCGACCTTGCCGCTTTGAATGAGTTCAAGTGATTCTTCCAAATCAACGGGCGCCGCGCCGTAAGAGGACGTCACGGTAATTTCGTTGCGCCACACATCCACGGTTGGAATTTCGATATTTTTGTTTGGAACTGCGAATAGAAGAATGACGCCTTTCCGGCGTACTGATTCAAACGCTTGTTTCACAGCGCTTAGCGCCCCCGGGCAAATGATGACTTTATCTGCCTTAATGTTAAGAGGTGCGGGCGTATTGGCATACGCCCCTACATTTCTAACTTCATCGGCGCCGAATTCTTTCGCTTTGTTCAAGCGATAAGGATCAATATCGGTCGCGATCACCTTCGCGCCTTTCAACTTAGCCACTTGAATGTTCAATAACCCTGAAATGCCGCTGCCGAGAATCAACACGGTCTGATTTTTTCGTACATCAATGACGCGCTGGCCTCTGAGCGCGCAGGCGAGCGGTTCGAT
This sequence comes from uncultured bacterium, assembly GCA_964587285.1. Taxonomy (GTDB): domain Bacteria; phylum Omnitrophota; class Omnitrophia; order Omnitrophales; family Danuiimicrobiaceae; genus 01-FULL-45-10b. The sequence goes on from CAZPKZ010000050.1 coordinate 3,922, forward strand.
CATCGTTCCCTCTTCATAGGAAACATGCGCGGGCAATACATAAATGCCGCTCTCTACATTTAATTTCGGGACGCGGACAAATTCACTGTAGCCGCCGGGATCATAATTGCCGCCGTGTAAGGTTTCACAGGCCGTATGATCGCCCCGAAGGCAATACTCACATTGATTGCACGGCACGTGATGGCTGACGAATACCCGCTGGCCTTCCTTAAATTTTTTGGATTTTGACGCGACAATTTCACCCGCCATCTCGTGGCCGAGCACCCGCGGCGCTTTCGGAACCCGGTACCATTCCATTACATCCGTGCCGCAGATACCGGTCGCTTTGACTTGGACAAGCACTTCTCCGCCGCCCAGTTGGGGGCGCGGGACTTCTTCAATTCTGATGTCGCTATTATTATAGTAAACTGCGACTTTCATGCCGGTTCATGGAAATTTTAACAGCATCTTCAACGGAAGCGCCCTCATGCACGATTGCTTTCACGGCCTGAATCATCCCAAGCGGCCGGTCGGATTGAAAAATATTTCTCCCCATATCGACGCCCGAGGCTCCATCCCTAATGGCATTGAAAGCAACCTTTAGGGCTTCTTTTTCATCAATCTTTTTTCCGCCCGCGATCAGGACGGGAACATTCCCGCACGCTTCCACGACTTCTCCAAAGTTCTCACAGTAATAGGTCTTCACCATGTGAGCGCCGATCTCCACGCACATCCGGCAGGCCAATCCTAAATACCGAGCGTCTCTTGTCATTTCTTTGCCAACCGCCGTTACCGCGAGAACCGGGATCCCGTATCGCTCGCCTTCATCCACAAGCTTCGATAAATTCTCGATCGTTTGCTTTTCGTATTCCCCGCCGACGTAGACCGAACACGTCACCGCAGACGCGTTGATCCGGATCGCATCCTCAATCGAAGTCGTGATCACTTCATTCGATAGTTCTTTCAAAATGCTCTGGCCGCCTGAGACCCTCAAAACCACGGGCTTGTCCATTTCCGGAGAAATCCAGTTCCGAAGCGAACCCCTTGTAATCATCAATGCGTCCGCGTACGAAAGTAGAGGCCCGACGGTTTTCCCCAAATTTTCTAAGCCCGTCGTCGGGCCTTGAAAATAACCGTGGTCGACGGCCAGCATGACGCAACGTCCGTTTTTTGGATTCAGAATTCTTGCCAATCTATTTTTCATACCCCAATTCATGATCCTTACCTCCTTAGACTGCGGTACGCCCCTCGAGGGCGCGTTGCAAAGTCGTTTGATCAATGTATTCGATATGGCTGCCCACCGGAACGCCGCGCGCGATGCGAGTCACTTTGACATGGCTGAAGGGTTTTAAAATTTCGGTTAAATAAAGCGCCGTGGCGTCCCCTTCCGCGTTGGGATTCGTCGCCAAAATGACTTCCTTAATTAAATGGCGCGAGCCGATCCGCTTTACGAGGCGCTCAAGCCTGAGTTCCCGCGGCCCGATGCCTTCAAGCGGCGACAGCGCCCCGAGCAGCACGTGATAAACGCCGTTAAAACTTCCCGTCCGCTCAATCGAAGCGACGTCTTTGGGCTCTTCCACCACGCAAAGAAGCGTGTGGTCCCGCGCGGGGTCTTCGCAAATGTGGCAGATTTTTTTCTCGCTTAAATTGTTGCAGCGCTCGCAAAAAAAAGTATTCGCCTTTGCCTCTCGAATCAAACGCGCAAGCTCTTCCGCCTGCGCTTCATCCTGCTTCAGCAAATGGAGCGCGATCCGTTCAGCCGATTTCGGGCCGATGCCGGGAAGCTTCGTAAATGATCTCATCAATTTCTGGAGGCGCTCTGAATAGGGCTGGGGCATAAAGTGTTAAGGATCCCGGTGGACGACTTTGCTTCCGTCAAACATATTGAGAGCCGAAGTGATGATTTCGGAATCTTTCGCGGGAAGGCTGCTTTCGACTTTTTTCGCCGGTTCTTTGGCCGGTTCCGTCAGTATAAACGAAATGTTAATCTCTGTCCCTAAAAGCGATTTCAATGTGGAGCGGATCAGATCTTTATGAGCTTGCTTCTCAAGCGCCTCTTTGTGAAACTTAAATTCACTCGGGAAACCAAACACCACGAGTCCATCCACCACCTCTACCGGTTCTGATTCCGACAAATAAGTGCCGCACGACATTTTAAGCGCCTTCACGCGTTCCAAAAGATCGGGCCAAACCCGCCCGACGTCGCTCAGGGTAACGGAGGAAGTTGTTCCTTTTTCTTTTTTTCTCTCCGGCGCTTTCTGCGGTTCTTCAAAAAAGGGGGCAGGCAAGACGTCACTGCCTGTCCCCTTTTTTGCCTTCACTGATTGCATCAGCGCTTGAGGGCTCTCAAATTTAGGCTGTGAAGTTAGAACTGCCGGAGTATTTTTTTGAAGAGATTTGAGTTCCTTTAAAATGTCGTCAATCGATCTGAGATCAGCGCGGCTTGCGATTTTCAAAAGACAACTTTCGACCAAAAACCGCGGCGTATCCGACCAGCGGATCTCGCGGCTGAGCTGCTGAAGCAGCGTCAGCGCAAAAAGAAGTTCCTCGCGCGAAAAATCGTTTTTCATCTTCACGAGCTGATCCAATTCATCCTCGGCGCTCTCAACCAGTTTTTCGGTCCCCTCTCCGGCCGCTAAGACTAAAAGGTTGCGGAAAAGTTCGAGCAGCCCCTTTGAGAACTGAATCAAATCTTTTCCTTGCTCCGCGATTTCATTGACCAAATGAAGCACCGCTTTCGCGTCCTTTGCTTTTAAAGATTCTAAAAGTGAAAAATAAATATCCGTGTCCGCGAGGCCGAGTGAAAAGGTAATGTCGGATTCTTTAATCTCACCACCGCTTGAGCTTGCTAATTGATCCAAAAGGCTTTCGGCGTCGCGCAAACTTCCTTCCGAAGATTTGGCGATCATGAAAAGGGCCTTCGCGCTTACTTTGATCTTCTCCTCTTTCGCGATTTCTTTGAGTTTTTCCACCATTTCATCCGTCGGGATGCGCCTGAAATTAAACCGCTGGCAGCGCGAAAGAATCGTGAGCGGAACTTTGTGAACTTCCGTGGTGGCGAAAATAAATTTCACGTGTTCCGGCGGCTCCTCCAAAGTTTTAAGGAGCGCGTTAAACGCTTCGCCGGTCAACAT
>CAZPKZ010000051.1:0-2218 GCA_964587285.1 uncultured bacterium
TAAGATGACCATATGTATTCGGTGACTAAGGAAATTTATTTTTGTTACGGCCACAGGCTGATGGATTATGACGGCGCCTGCCGCCATCTCCACGGCCATAACGGAAGGGTGGAAGTCGAGCTTGAACGTGAAAAACTGGACAAGCGGGGCATGGTGGTCGATTTCAGCGAAATTCGAAATGTCATTAAAAATTGGATTGACAACACCTTAGACCACACCATGCTGCTTAAAAAAAATGATCCTTTGATTCCGATTTTGAAACAAAAAGGGGAACGTTTTTATCTGATGGATGAAAATCCCACGGCGGAATCAATCGCCAAACTGATTTATGATTTTACACGTTCCAAAGGTTTGCCGGTAACGCGCGTGACCCTGTGGGAGACCGAAAGTTCGTTCGCTACCTACCGTGGGACGCAGTCACCAAAGACATGACGAGACGAAACCAACCCCAACTCACCCTACTTCTCGGTCCCGCAGGATCCGGAAAAACTCACCATGCGACTCAAGCATTTGAAGACGCGCTTAGGAATTCTCCAAACGTTTTAGCGGACGATCTCCTTTTTATTCTTCCCACTGCAGAACACCGCGCCCGCGCCATTGATTTGGTTTTAAGAAACGGCCTCGGCGGATTTTTTCAACGGCGGATTACGACGATCGACCGCGCCCTGAAAGAATTTTTGAAACTGGGCGGGCTTGATTTCGCGACCGATGTGACGCGGCGGATGATCCTGAGCGAAATTTTAAATCGCACAGAGTTTCAATATTTCAAAGGCGTAGCCGATCAAGCCGGATTTTTAGAACTCATTGGGAAGATGATCGTGGAACTTAAGGAATATTTGGTTACGCCGCAGGAGTTTATCAAGCGTCTTGAGCCTCTTCAGAAGCGTTTTCCGGAATTTAAATTTAAATATGCCGACTTGGCGAAAATTTACGATGCTTATGAAAGAGAACTGAAGACTCGCGGCTTGATTGATCAACGCGATTCTTTAAAGCTTTTGGAAGAAGGCCTTGAACGGGGCGAGTTTGCGGATCCAGAGCTTCGCAAGGTTTGGATCGATGGCTTTTCCGATTTTTCGAAGATTCAGCTTTCCTTTATCGAATTTCTCACCCGTCATGCGGATGAAGTCGTGGTCACGCTCACCATGGACGATCATCCGCTCCGCCAGTCTCTTTTCCGGATCGTCTCTGAAACTCAAAGTGCGCTTGAAGATATCGGTTTTAAGAAAAAATGGATGAAAGGCGAAAACTATCGAACCTCGAAAAAAGGGCTTCAGCATCTTGAGCAGAATTTATTTTGCGAAAAAAGAACAAAGCAAATCGAAGCCGATTCGTTCATTCAAGTGTTTGAAGCGGCGGGCATTTTAGGCGAAGCGGAGATGATCGCCCGTAAAATCAAGGAGTTAGTACGCGTGAACGGTTATTATTTCAGCGACATTGCCGTTTTGTTCCGATCGGCCGATCCCTATCTCGAAGTGATGCAAAGTGTTTTCCGGAAATTTGAAATTCCGGTGGAAATTCACGAGCGCTTGAGGCTCAGAAAAAATCCGCTGGCCAGAACCCTCGCCAGTTTTTTTCAGATTCTTTTAAACGATTGGGACCGCGCGGATATTTTTAATTTTTTGAAATCAAGTTACATTCGGGCTGATTATGAAACGGTTTGCGAGTTGGAGCTCAGGGCATTTCAAAAAGGAATTTTTAAAGACAGGGAATACTGGCTTTCGAGTTTTCGGGAATCGAAATCATTTCAGGAAATCGCCCGTTTTGAGGATTTACTCGCTCAAGTGAAGGCCGTCCGTGAATTTTCCGAGTGGGTCAAAGCGCTCATGCGCCACTTTCACTTGCTGGACTTTCCATTCTTCGTCGACGAAAAAACGAAAATCGACCGCGCCGCCGCACGGAGAATCATCCTTCTTTTGGAAGAACTGAAACGAAAACATGGCCATTCAATCGTCATTGCGAGCGAAGCGAAGCAATCTCAGACCGGGATTGCTTCGGCCACATCCGGTACGCTGCCTCGCAATGACGTTGCTGTTTCTTTTGTCCGAGAATTCCTTGCGCTCATGGATGTGGATCTTTTTTCGCTGCATAGCCGCGATAAAAATAAAGTCCAGGTTTATAATATTTCACTCGCCCGCCAAAAAGAATACAAAGCCGTTTTCCTCGCCGGTCTTCTTGAAAAACAGTTTCCGATTCAAATCAAAGAAGACCCTATCTTTTC
>CAZPKZ010000051.1:2228-7031 GCA_964587285.1 uncultured bacterium
ATTTTATGTGGAAGAAGTGCGCGCTTTATTTCAAGATGAACTTTTAGGCAAAAGACAATCGATCACCGAACCGCTTCCCCGTTGGGAAGAAGTTGCTTGCGAGGAAGAAGCGGAAGAGCGGGTCATCAAAACTTTTTGGTCTATTCAGGAAGATCCTCTCGCCTTTGCGTTTTACAATCATTTGATTCGAAAGCCCAAGTTTGGATCACTTCTCCGCCGGCTGTACGAACCTCTTCACGGAATGATCAGTGATGAGAGAATCAAGGCACGTTTTACTTCCGAAAGCGGGGTTTGGAGCCCGACCATGCTTGAAGAATATGCGGAGTGCCCTTACCGGTATTTTTCAGACAAGGTGCTTCGCCTTGAAAGCCAAACCGAAGGAATTGACATTAGGCGAAGGGGCACCATTTTGCATGATGTGCTGGAGGATTTTTTTAGGTGGCGGCACAGTGAAAAGGAAAGGCACGTGAGTTTCGAAGAGGCCGAAGACCGCTGCCTCAAAAAATTCGATGAACTATGGAATCAAGAGCCGCTTGCGGGCGATCGGTATTACAAAATTGAGCTGGAACGTAAAAAAATGCAAAAAATGATCACAGAAATTTTAAAAAAGGAATTGGTCAAGAAAAGACCTCCTATTCCGGGACTCATGCCGGCTTATTTTGAGTATGTGTTCAACGATCTTGTTTTGAAAGGAGAAAACCGCCAGATTTTGCTTCGCGGGAAAATTGATCGGATCGATGTCGACGCAGCGGAAAAGTACGCGCTCGTCATTGATTACAAAACGGGGAAGAGATTCCAAGCCAAATATTTAGAAAATGGCACCTCCCTTCAGCTCCCGTTTTATTTAATCGCGGTTCGCGAAAAACTAGGGCTCAAGCCGCTGGGAGGCCATCTTTATTCGCTCAAAGAAGCGGCTTCAAGCGGTTTTCACCATCTGGACCATATGAATGAAGCGCACCTGGCGACGCAGAAGAAAAATCACTTGTCGGACAAGGAATTCGAGGAACTTCTCAAACGTTCTGTTCGTTTCGCTGAAAAATTCGTGGAAGAAATTGAGCGGGGCGATATTCCGGTGCGCCCGCGCAATTGCGCATCTTATTGCCCTTATTCGGCCGTTTGCCGGATCGAAAAATGGCGCTTGAAACATATCTACCATGAAATTGAAAAAGAGGACCGGGATCAAATCCAAGGAAGAATTCAAGAGACCGGAGCGGAGATATGAAAAAATATGCGATATGGATTTGTCTCGCGGCGTTGACGGGATGCGCTTATTTGGAACCTTTCGTGCAGGATCTGAACGTTATTTCTGTCCCGCAAGAGCAAGAGATCGGAAAACAACTTGAAATTGAAATCGCGAAAGAAATGAAAGTGCTTGATGATTCGCCGCCTCTCGATTATGTGAATACAATCGGCCAAAGGCTTGTTGCAAGCCTCCCCAAGCGTGACTTTGATTACCGCTTTCATGTCGTCGAAGATAAAAATCCGAACGCTTTTACCATTCCCGGCGGCGTCATTTATGTGCATACGGGACTGATCGATTTCGCGGAGGACGACAGCGAAATCGCCGGCGTGCTTGCGCATGAACTCGGTCACGCTTACGAAAGGCATCCCGCCAAAGGTCTTTCCCGCGCTTATGGCGTGGAATATTTATCCAAGCTGATTTTCAAAGATGATGCGAACGGTCAACTCAAGTCGCTTGCGTTAGGGCTCGCCAAAGGAGGACTTCTTTCCAAATACGGCCGCCAAGATGAATATGAAGCCGATGAGGTGGGTTACTTTTTAGTCAAGAAAGCCGGCTATCCGACAAGCGGATTACTTCGTTTTTTAAGAAAAATCATGAAGCTTGAAGGAAGCGGAGGAAGGCCGCTTGCCTTTTTAAGTTCTCATCCGCCAACGCCTGAGCGGATCGCAAGGCTTGAATCGTTCGAAACCGGAAATATAAAAATCGAAGCGCCATCCACATGATTCAATTAACGGATTCGCAGAAAAAAGCGGTGGAAACCGTAGACCGAAACATCTGTGTTTCGGCGGGAGCGGGAACGGGCAAGACGAACGTTTTGGTGGAACGGTTTCTTTATTTGATTGAGAAGGGGCTCGCGAAACCGCACGAGATTTTGGCCATTACGTTCACGGAAAAAGCGGCCCAGGAAATGAAGAGGCGGATCGCTAAGCGGCTTCGGGAGGAGGGATTTGAGGAGGCGCGCCGAGAGCTCGAAAATGCCTATATCAGCACGATTCATTCATTTTGTGCGCGAATTTTGCGTGAACATCCGATTGAAGCAGGCGTGGATCCCAATTTTCGCGTGTTTGAGGAAGACGAAGCCAATCTGCTTCAAGAAACGGTTCTAGATGCTTTGATTGAAGAACGCTTTCAGGAACCGGCTGTATTTGAATTATTGAGCACGTATTCCGAAGATGCTTTACGCTCGGCCGCAAAGGGGGCTCTCATTCGCTCGCATTCGTTTGGTATTTCGGTTTCCGGGATTGCGCAAAGTGCGACTGTCATTGCGAGCGTAGCGCCGCCTTCGGCGAGCCTCGCCTTCGGCGGGAAGCAATCTCAGATCAAAGTTTTGGAGGCATTGCAGCCGCTCAAACAATTAAAGGATAAAGAATCGGACTGCGCTGAAATTGAAGAGCTGCTTCAAAAACTTGTTTCCGATTGGAAAGGGCTGGAAGTTTTAAAAGGAGTCAGAAGCCGTTTTAGAAGAAACAAAACAAGGCCGGAAATCGGAATGTTTAAAGACGCTTTGGAGGATTGGATTGCATGCTGCGCTGATCAGCTGGCTCAAGGCACGAAGAACGCCTTCCTCGATTTCGCCTTAGATTTTGAAGCAAGGTACCGCGTATTGAAACGGGAACGCGCGGCGCTTGATTTTAACGATTTGGAAGAGAAGGCGGTTCGATTGATGAGCGGAAGCGAGCCGCGTTCCTTGGCCTGCCGCAATTTATACCGTGAGCATTTTAAATTTGTAATGGTCGATGAATTTCAAGACACCGCTCTGTTTCAAAATCAACTCATCTCACTGCTCGCGCGGCAGGATAATTTGTTTATCGTCGGCGATTGGAAGCAGTCGATTTATGCGTTCAGAGGCGCTGAGGTGTCTGTTTTTTTCGAAAAAGAAAAAGCGTTTTCCCAAGCCGGTCAAGGAGCACGTATTTCTCTGGTCGAAAGTTTCAGGTCCCGGCGTGAATTGCTCGATCAGATTAACCCCTTCTTCGAAACGCTTTTCAGTCAACAAACAAACAGGGGACAGGCACATGATGAGCTCGCTGTGCCTGTCCCCTGTTTGGGTCCCTTGTTTGAACCGCTTCAGGCCGTTTCCCAATTTCCCAAAAAAGAAAGCCCTTCCGTTGAATTCATCTCTGTTCACAGCGAAGAAGGCAATTCCATTCAGGAAACCCGAATCAAAGAAGCCCGCTCACTCGCCCACGAAATCGACCGGTTAGTCCAATCAGGCGCTTATCAATATCAGGATTTCGCTATGCTCTTTCGCGCGGGGACCGATATTTTCTTTTATGAGTATGAGCTGCGCAAATTAAACATCCCGTATTATGTCGTGAGCGGCCGTGGATTCTATCATCAGAGCGAAATCAGGGATTTGATTTCGTTCCTCGAAATTCTTGAAAATCCTCATTTGGACATTCCGTTTGCGGCCGTGCTGAGATCGCCCTTGGTGCAAATTTCAGATGACGCTCTTTTTTGGCTCGCGAATCGTTCCACACGCATGAAACCGCCCGAGCTGTTTTATCACGCGTTTCTCAACTCGGCTGAGATTTCTGACATCAGTGAAAAAGATCAGAAAAGACTTGAATCCTTCCGCGCTTTTTTCCTCGAACTTCTCGGGCAAAAAGAAAAATGGACGGTTTCCGAATGCCTCGAACTTATTTTGACCGAGACTCAATATAACGCTTACGCGCTGAGCCTTCCTCAAGGCAAGCGCCATTTCGCTAATTTAAGGAAGCTGCTTGAAATCGCGCGGGAGGTCGAAAACAGAGAGTCCATTCATCTCGGAGATTTTATCCGCTACGTCAAAGGCCTTGAAACTCAGGAAGTGCGTGAATCAGAAGCTCAAGTGGAGGCGCTTGAAGGCGACGTGGTCAAGCTGATGACGGTTCATAAATCGAAGGGGCTTGAATTTAAAGTCGTGATTTTGCCGGATTTAAATCGAAAAGGCGAAAAAAAGAGAAGCTATTTTTTAATCGATTCTCAATACGGCCTCGGGATCAAAGCGTTTAATCCCGCAGCGAATGATTTCGAAGATACATGGACTTACCGGAAGATTAAAGAAAAATTGATGCAGCAATCTTATGAGGAATCGAAAAGGCTTCTTTATGTCGGGATGACGCGCGCTCAAGATCATTTAATTTTATCCGGAGCCGCCAAAGGAAAAGAAGAAGAGAATGAGGGAAACGGCTTTGATGATGGCGCCAATTGGTATGAATGGATCGATCAATGGAGCTCATCAGGCGAGGGGCGATTTGCGCGAAGGATAATCGAAGTGTCTGAGGAAAGCAAAGGCAGATTGCCTTCTTCTTTGGCCGAGCGTCAAAAAATCAAAACCGCGATTGAACAAAGCGAGCCGCTAAAAGTTGAAATCCCCGACGGTGTGAATCAGATGATCGAATCACTTAAGCCGATCGCGCCTCTTTATTTTGAGCGGGTTGATCTGCCGGTTTCGGCTTTCGTTGCTTTCGAACATGATCCGGAAGAGTACAAGCGAGTTTATGAGCTCGGCGTTCTGCCTGAAGAGGCGATGTCTTCCGCCGCGGATATAAAATCTGAAGAATGGGCTCCTGACGAAG
>CAZPKZ010000052.1:0-6991 GCA_964587285.1 uncultured bacterium
AACCGATTAAATATTTAATCGGTTCTGCCTAACACGGTACCAACCTCTTTTGATATCAAATCGGGCCTAAACTTTTTTGTGATTTCCTCGGCCTGTCTTTTCCGCCACGATTCAACTTGCCGGTGGTTACCCGAAAAAAGCGCCTCCGGCACTTTCCAGCCGCGAAAATTCCTGGGGCGCGTATATTGCGGAAAATCTAGATTCGCGCCGCCGAACGATTCCGAGTGAAGCGATTCTTGATTTCCTAAAACGCCGGGCACCAAACGGATAATAGCGTCGATAAAACAAAGAGCCGGAAATTCTCCACCTGTCATCAGAAAATCGCCAAGCGAGATTTCTTCATCGACTAAGCGTTCATGAACCCGTTCGTCGATTCCTTCATAATGGCCGCAGATAAAAATCAAACGGCGCTTTTTGGCCAATCTCGCGGCAATGGCCTGAGAAAAAATTTTTCCTCTCGGCGAAACCATAATTTTCCAGCCGCTTCCGATTTTCTTGAGGCAGTCAAAAATCGGCTGAACCATCATCACCATTCCCGCGCCGCCGCCAAAAGGCTTATCATCACAGGTGCGGCGTTTGTCGAGTGCGAAATCCCTTAAATTATGAATCTTGATCCCAATGGCACCGCGTTTCTTTGCTTGTTTCGCCATGGACTCATTCAGCGGCTCTTCCAGCAGTTTGGGAAAGAGCGTAATCACGTCGATGGCAAGATGAGGTCTTTTCATCCCTTCGCGCGAGCGCTTTTTTTCAAAAGGCTCTTTACTGTCTCAGTTGGTTTAGCCCCTTTAGAAATCCAGTTTTGGATCCGGTCCAATTTCAGCTGGATACCGGCCGGGTTTCTGCGAGGATCGTAATAGCCAACTTCCTCAATAAATCTCCCGTCACGCGGCATTTTGATATCCGCGACGACGACACGCCAATGGACTTTCTTTTTGGTACCAAATCGTTTTAACCTAATGCAAACAGCCAAGTTTTCCTCCTTGAATTTATGCTAAGATTATTCTTTTACTCTTTTAATCGACGCGCCTAAAGCCGACAATTTTTCTTCAATGCGTTCGTAACCGCGGTCCAAATGATAAACACGGTGAACTTCCGTCGGGCCTTCGGCTGCAAGTCCCGCCAAAACCAAAGCGGCGCTCGCGCGAAGATCGGACGCCATCACCGGCGCGCCGCTCAAATGATCCACACCATGCACGATCGCGCTTGAACCTTCCAAAAAAACTTTGGACCCCATGCGGTTTAACTCGCTCACGTGAATAAAACGGTCTGGATAAATTTTCTCGGTAATCACGCTGATTCCCGGCGTAATGGTCGCAAGCGCCATCACCTGTGCCTGCAGATCGGTCGGAAAGCCGGGATAAGGCAGCGTAGTCACTTCAATCGGACGAAGGAGACCGTTACGCCTAATCCGGACTGAATCTTTTGCTTTGCTGACGATAATTCCGGCCTGTCTTAATTTATCAAGAAGCGCATGGCTATGCTCGGGATTACAATTTCGAATAGTGACGTCGCTGCCGCGCGTCATGGCCCCGGCAACCATAAAAGTTCCGGCTTCAATCCGGTCTGAAATAACGTTATGGGTTGCCCCGTGAAGCTTCCGAACCCCTTGTATTTCAATTAGATGGGACCCAAAACCCTTAATCTTAGCCCCCATTTTAACGAGAAACTCCGCTAAATCAACTAGTTCCGGTTCGCAGGCGGCATTCTCAATATAAGTGGTTCCCTGCGCAAGCACGGCGGCCATCATCACATTGGCCGTGGCGAGAACAGAAGAACCGTAACTTCCCCCTAAATAAATATCGGCGCCGCGGAGGCCGCGCGGGGCGTTGGCTTTCACATAACCGTGTTCAATGGTAATGTCAGCCCCGAGCGCTTCAAGCCCCTTTAAATGAAGGTCTATCGGGCGGGCCCCGATAATGCAGCCGCCCGGAAGGGACACTTCAGCGCGGCCAAGCCGGCCTAAAATCGGCCCCAAGACACAAACGGAGGCGCGCATGGTGCTCACCAAATGATACGGCGCGACGGATTTTAAATGATTGCTTGGTTTGATCTCAACCGTTTGATTTTCATAATTTACTCGGGCACCTAAGACACGCAAAAGTTTCACCATCGTAGCGACATCCCGCAAATTGGGCACATTCTCAATCCGGGAAGTTCCGTCACCCAAGAGTGCCGCGGCCATGATGGGAAGAACTGCGTTTTTGGCGCCTGAAATGATGACTTCGCCTTTTAATTTTTTACCGCCGCGAACTACAATCTTATCCATCTTCTTAGACCTTTTCTTCAGCGTCGGACACGTCAGTCCTCAGAAGTGCCGACGCAGTATTTTTTCAACCAGAAAAAATGGCCGAAACGATTCGTTCAATGCCGGAATGATCTTTCGAAATTTGGATTGCCTCAAAACCGTTTACTTTCAAAATACCGGCCACAGTATCCGCTTGGCCCATTCCCGTCTCAAAAAAAATAAATCCGCCGGGTTTCAATACCTTTCGTGCGTTTTGGATGATTTCCTTGAAAAAATGAAGGCCGTTTTCCTTTCCATCCAAAGCCATTCGGGGCTCAAATGCAATTTCCGGCTGAAGATTATCAAAATCGCTTGCCCTTAAATAAGGCGGATTGGATACAAGAACGTCGAAAAATTCTCCGAGCCCGCCCAGAAGATTAGTCTGCACGAAACGGATTTGACTTGCAACTTGATTCCGCTCTGCATTTAATCCGGCGTAACGAAGTGCTTCCTCAGAAATATCCGTCGCTACGATTTGCCAATTGGGATTTTCTTGAGCGAGGCTAATTGCAATATTTCCTGAGCCTGTGCCTACATCCAGAATATGTAGGGGCGGACCCACGTGTCCGCCCATGTTTCGATCAAGCGGGCGCCCACATGGGGGCGCCCCTACCAACCTATTCATCACCACATCTACTAAAATTTCCGTTTCCGGCCTTGGAATTAAGCAGCCCTCTCCGACTTCCAGTAATACATTCCGAAACGGAACCGTTCTGAGGAGATACTGGAGCGGATATCTTGAGGCGCGCTTCACCAAAAGATTTTCGAATTCCGATTCGTGCAGGTCGCCTACGATCTCGGATTCCAAATAAAGTGAAAATTTTGGCCGTTTGAGTACATTAGAAAGAAGTTCCGATGCCGAAATTTCAGGCTCGGGAACGCCGGCGGACTCCAAAAATTGGATTCCTTTTTTAAGACACGCCGAGACTGTCTGGATCATCCCACCACCTCCTTATCAAGAGCGCGCTTACTCCGATTTAAAGCGCGCTCTTGCATTTCGAAGAAATCACGCCGCCTCACAGGCGACGTGCAAGGAGGTGGTGGGATCATAAGGCCCCTAACCGTCTCATGCGGTCTTCTTTGTTTAACGCAGTGAACAATTCTTCCAAATTGCCTTCTAAAATATCATGGAGTGAGTGAAGGGTAAGCCCAATCCGGTGATCCGTCACGCGGTTATCCGGAAAATTGTACGTCCTGATTTTTTCGCTCCGGTCTCCGCTGCCCACTTGTTTCTTGCGATTTTCGGACATTTCCTTGTGAAGCCGTTCCCGTTCATGTTCATAAAGCCTGGCTCGCAAAACCCGCATGGCTTTATTCTTATTCTTAAGTTGTGAACGTTCATCTTGGCAGCGTACCATCAGCCCGGATGGAAGGTGAAAAATTTGAACCGCCGAGTCGGTGGTGTTCACTCCTTGGCCGCCGGGGCCTCCGGCGCGGCAAACTTCGATTCTTAAGTCTTCGGGCTTAATCGTCACCTCCACTTCCGTGGCTTCAGGCAAAACAGCTACGGTGGCCGCAGAGGTGTGAATCCGGCCGCTCGCTTCGGTATCGGGGACACGCTGAACCCGGTGCGTTCCGCTTTCAAACTGGAACATTTTGTATGCGCCGGCGCCGGAAACTCCGAAAATAACTTCTTTCAACCCGCCTTTCCCGCTCGCATTGGTATCGATCACTTCCATTTTAAGGCCGTGCTGGTCAATAAAGCGGCTGTACATCCGAAACAGGTCCCGCGCAAAAAGAGCCGCTTCCTCTCCACCGGTTCCGGCCCGAATTTCGACGATGATATTTTTATCCTGATTCGGATCGGTTCCTTCTAGTAATTTTTCTTCAAGCTGTGTTTCGAGTTCGCGCTGTCGGCTTAAAAGCCGCTCATGTTCTTCCTGATATAAATTTAAAAGTTCCTCATCTTGCGCTTTATTTTTTAGAAGTGCTTCTGTTTCGCTCAATTCTTTTGAGATCTGTTCCAATTCCAAAGCGCCTTGAACAAGCGGCTTCAAACGCGCCAGCTCTTTGGATGAAAGCTGGAATTTCTGCCGGTCCTTAAAAGCTTCCGGATCGGCAAGCTGAATTTCAAGCTCTTGGACACGTGATTTAATTTTTTGAAGCTGTTCGTCTAACATGGGCAGAGTGTCATCCCCGCTTTCGCGGGAATGACAACCGATCGCTAGTTCGCAATGACGATAATAAAGACAAATTAACCCTGTTTTTTGGCTCGGCCAGCGACTCGGCCGCCGAATTTTTTCTGGAATTTGTCGATTCGGCCGGCGGTATCGATCAATTTCTGTTTGCCGGTAAATAGCGGGTGGCAGGCTGAGCAAATATCGACGGCGATCTCTGATTTCGTGCTTTTCGTCTCAATCACATTGCCGCACGCGCAGCGAATAACGGCAGGGCCGTAATTAGGATGACCTTCTTTTTTCATGACGATTCCTCATTTCTCCGCTTTGTTCAAACTCATTAAAAATTCCGCGTTGCTTTTCGTCTTGGCAAGCCGTTCCAAAAGAAGCTCCATCGCTTCCGTCGGATTAAGCTCATTTAAGACTTTTCTCAAAATCCAAACCCGGTTCAGCTCATCAGGATGCATGAGCATATCTTCTTTCCGTGTGTTAGATTTTTTCACGTCGATGCCGGGGTAAATTCGCTTTTGGAACAGATTCCGGTCCAGCTGCAGTTCCATGTTGCCGGTTCCTTTAAATTCCTCGAAAATCACCTCATCCATCCGCGATCCCGTATCGACTAACGCGGTTGCGATAATCGTGAGGCTGCCGCCTTCTTCGATATTACGCGCCGCGCCGAAGAAACGTTTCGGCTTATGAAGCGCGTTCGAGTCAACGCCTCCGGAGAGAATTTTTCCGGAATGCGGGACCACAGTATTATACGCCCGTGCAAGCCGCGTAATGCTGTCCAACAAAATCACAACGTCGCGTTTGTGTTCCACAAGCCGCTTGGCTTTTTCGATGACCATTTCAGCCACTTGAACGTGCCGCTCGGCGGGCTCATCAAAAGTAGATGAAATGACCTCTCCTTTGACGGAGCGCTGCATATCCGTTACTTCTTCCGGACGCTCATCAATCAAAAGCACAATTAAATAGACTTTCGGCTCATTTTTGGTGATGCTGTTCGCGATTTTTTGAAGCAGAATGGTCTTGCCGCTGTAAGGCGCTGCGACAATCAGGCCGCGCTGGCCTTTTCCGATGGGGGTCAGAAGATCCATCACCCGCATGGAAAGCTCACCCGGCTCCGTCTCGAGCATAATGCGCTTATTGGGATAAAGCGGCGTGAGGTTATCAAAAGGAATTTTGTCCTTAATGGCCTCGGGCGCCTCATAATCCACGGCTTCAACTTTAAGAAGTGCAAAGTACCGCTCGCCTTCCTTCGGCGGGCGGATTTGGCCGCTGACGGTGTCGCCTGTTTTGAGACTGAATTTCCTGATCTGAGAAGGAGACACATAAATATCATCCGGTGAGGGAAGATAATTGTAGTTGGGAGAACGGAGAAATCCGAATCCATCCTGCAGAATTTCGAGCACTCCTTCCCCGAACATCACGCCTGACTGCTCGGCCTGCCCCTGAAGGATTTTAAAAATAAGGTCCTGCTTATTCAGTCCGATCGTATCGCCGATTTTGAATTTCTTCGCGATATCGTGAAGTTCGGACACTTTCTTCTTTTTCAGCGCCGCCACATCCAACAATCCTTCATGGCCGCGGGCGACGTCGGATTCGGTATACCGCTCTTCTTCCGCTACGGAGGTTTTTCTCATCGGTCTGCTTAAATTCTCTTTTGACATATTCGTTTCCCTGCTCCTCTCAAATGGTTTCATTTAAAACCCTTTCAACTTTCCCCAAATTAATTTCGTTTTTTGGATCAACTGACTTTTAGACCCTGAATTATCTATCAATAAATCCGCTTTCGCTTTCTTCTGCCGCGCCGACATTTGCGAGCGAAGCCGTGCCCGGATCTCGCGGGACGGATAGCCCGATTTTAGAAGGCGCCTGTAAACATCCTTTTCCTTAGACAAAACAACGACTGTCACGTCACAAAAACCATCAAAGCCCGTCTCAAAAAGAAGCGGCACTTCTAAGATGACGATGCCGCTTTGAATCTTAGCGATTTCCCCGCGAATCCGCCCAAAAACATACGGATGAATGATTGCTTCCAATCTTCTGCGTTTGAGCGGATCAGAAAAAACCTTCCGCGCGATTGCCTTCCGGTCGAGTGCGCCCTTCACGCCAAAGAGTTTCTTGATGCGTTTTCCGAGCGGATGCCCCGAGCGGAATACCTCATGCGCGATCTTGTCGGCATCGATTACTTGTCGGGCGCCCAGCCGTTTGAAAATTTGCCCAACGGTGCTTTTGCCGCTCCCAAAACTTCCCGTAAGCCCGACAATGAGCCGTTTTTTCATCCCAACCACCTGCTTTTGGCCCGAAGGGCCGATTTTTTAAGACATTTTAAAAAATCTGCCTGCGGCAGAAAAGCAGGTGGTGGGATCACTCTTTGTACCAACTTGAGCCGGCGGTCATATCCACTTTCAATGGAACCCGAAGCGAATAAGCATTTTCCATTTTGTCCGAAACCAAAGATTTTAATTCATCCAGTTCGTTTGAAAGCGCGTCAAATACCAATTCGTCATGAACCTGGATAATCATGAGCGACTTGAGTTTTCTCTGCTCAAGCTCCTTTTGAATTTCGATCATGGCAAGCTTGATA
>CAZPKZ010000053.1:0-6610 GCA_964587285.1 uncultured bacterium
GCAATGAATCCGTCCGGATTCGTGTGACTTGCGCCGAAGCTCAAGAAAAAGCGCTCTTAACTGCCGATGGCCAACAGGACATTGCTATCGATGATCGCTCCGTGGTTGAAGTAACCCGTTCCGTCAACCGCTTTCAGCTGGTTAAAAGCTCTAAACGCAGTTATTTCGCCACGCTCCGGGAGAAGTTCAAATTGCCGGAATAAGTCCCAAATTTTTTTACACTTTTTGACCCATTCCTGTTACAATAACTCCTAATTTTATGGACGCACGATTTCTACAAGAGCGCGGAACACAAGTCTATACCGGCACAGAGCTTCTGCTCAAAGGGGCTTTGGAAGGAAAGGTCAGTTTGTTGACCGGTTATCCCGGCTCTCCCATCGCTGATTTTTTCAATTCCGCCCGAAATATTAAGGAACTTCTTAAGGACAAGGGCATTCTTTTCCAGATTGCGAACAATGAAGCGCTCGGGGCCGCCCGCGTGAATGGATCTCAGATGGAAGATATCAAAGCCATCGTGGCCATGAAAAGCGTGGGAGCCCATGTTGCAAGTGACGGCCTTGCCCTAGGTAATCTCTCCAAAACTTCCCACAAGGGAGGCGCTTTGGTGGTGATCGGGGATGATCCGTGGTCCGAAAGTACGCAAGTCCCAAGCGATTCACGCTTCTTAGCGAAACACCTCCATATGCCTGTGATGGAGCCCGCCACCTTCCAAGAGCTTAAAGATTGGGTCCCGGTTGCTTTGGACCTTTCGGCCAAATCAAATCTTTACGTGGCTTACCTGGTAACGACGAACTTGGCTGACGGCGGCGGTTCCGTCACGGTTTATGCCAATCAATATCCCTCGATTAACACAAAGCGGCCCGTAGAAATTGATACGCGTTCGATTCCGGTTGAAGAAACCGTCGTGCTTTCACCCCGCACCGCTGTCCGCGAAGAAAGCCTTGCCGATCGATATGAGCAGTTGATTCAGTTCTCGCGAATGCATGAAGTCAATCAAATTTTTTATGGTGCGAGCTCGCACCAGATCGGATTTATCACTTCCGGCATCGCTTACAGTTATTTGGAGCATGCGCTTCACGAGCTCGGCTTAGACGGAAAATTTCCGATTTTGAAACTCGGAATCACGTTTCCCTTGGACGAGACGATGGTCAAGGAATTTAGCGAATCGCTGGATCAGGTTTTTGTGATCGAAGAGAAACGGGATTTTCTGGAATCCCAGATCGCAACGCTTTTCACCCAGCTTTTCCAAACCGGAAAATTGAAACGGTTTATCCCGATTTGGGGAAAAAAGTTTCCCCATGATTTGCCGGGGATTCCCGCCACGCGCGGTTTAAACGCATCTGTTTTGGCCGAACGCTTAGGCCCTTTGTTTTTGAAGTTAGCCCATAAGCTTCACTTAAATTCAAACAAGATTGAGGAAGAACTTGCTCTGATTCAAGAGACAGCTTCTCTCACCGTCCGGATTCCTCAGCGGACTCCCACATTTTGTCCGGGCTGCCCTCATCGCGATTCTTCAAGCGTGCTTTTAGAAGTGAAAAAGGATTTCAGGGATCCTTCCTATATGAGAAAACATCACCGGAAAGAAGCGGTTGATCTTTTATTTCATGGTGATACCGGTTGCTACACGATGCTCATGTTCGAACCGAATGCGGAATTGATGCATAATTATTCGGGAATGGGGCTCGGCGGCGGAACCGGGGCAGGGATCGATCGGTTTATCACGAACAAACAGGCGGTTTTTATGGGAGATTCGACTTTTTTCCATAGCGGCATGATCGCCATTTCGGACGCGATTAAACACAGCCAAGATATCACCTTTATCATTTTGGATAACGGCACGACGGCCATGACCGGGCATCAACCGACGGCCGCGCAGGAATTCGACATCGTCGGAAACCGCACCGTCGCGCAAAATATCGAAGAAGTTGTTCGGGGGATGGCGAAGGGAACAACCATTCCGATTTATCGAACAAATCCGGCGTACCGCGAGGAGTACCGGGAGTTGATCGAAGAAACACTTTTGCAAGATGGCGTCAAGATCATCATCGCGGATAAAGAATGCGGAATTACTTATGACCGAAAAGTGACCCGCCAAGAAAAGCAAATCGCCCGCGAAAGAGGTTTTCTGCCTGAAAAACGCTTTATTAATATCACGCCCGAGGTTTGCGAATATTGTTTGGAATGTACGAAAGCAACCGGTTGTCCGGGCCTCACCGTTAAAGAGACCCACTACGGTCCTAAATTGGTAACCGATCTGAGTTGGTGTAAAGCGGACGGCGCTTGTACTAAAATTCACGCTTGCCCTTCCTTTGAAGAGCTCATTGTCAAGCGCAGCCAGGCTCCGCTTGAAATATCCCAACAGTTTGATATTCGAGACCTTCCAGAGCAGTCGAAATGGGAAGATTTCGAAGATAAATGGGGCGCTTATGTCGCCGGAGTCGGGGGCATGGGGATTGGAGTGGTGACGGCCATTCTGGTTCAGGCGGGAATCAAACAAGGCTATCACGTCCGGTTTGCGGATAAAAAAGGTCTGGCCATCCGAAACGGGGGAGTTTACTCACACATTTTATTCTCAAAAAATGGCGGCGCGATTTCTCCGATTACGCCATACGGAAAAGCCAATCTGTTGATCGGGCTCGATATTTTAGAAGCCGTCCGAAGCGTAGATCCTAAAGTGAATTTACGCGTGGCAAGCCCTCGTTTTACGTCTTCGCTGATTAATACCCATAAGACTCCTACGGTCACCATGCTTTTGGGCAAAGATGATTTTAAGCCTTCTGATTTGGAAAATGTAATCCGAAGAGCCAGCCGTCCTGATCGATATTTGGGGGCGGATATTTCAGAAGTGGCGGAACAGTATTTAGGCAATAAAGTATTTGCCAATATCATCATGCTCGGGATGGCTTATCAAAAAGGATTTCTTCCTTTGGATTTGGAAAATTTAAGAGCGGCGATTGAAAAATCAGTCCCCGCCGATGCGCTTAAAGATAATATCAACGCCTTTAATTTAGGCCGCTTGTTTGTCGTTGACCCGAAACGCTTTGCAACGGAAGTGTTTGACACTTATGAAAGCTTGCTGGCAGAAAAAGAAGAAATTTTGAAGACGACTCATTTGAGGGGAAAACTTCTCGCTCGCGCCTATCGCAATCTGGTCGTCCGCACGGCCGCCGCTCTGAGGATGGACGATGAAACCAACATGCATCTTGCGCTCAGGATTTATGATTTGATCCAATTTGACGATCTGAGTTACGCCCGTTTATACGCTGATTTGGTGAAGAAAGTGAGGAGTTTGGACCGAGCGGAGTATCGCTTTGAAGCCACACAAGTTGTTCTTCGGCATCTTCATAAAGTGATGGCGATTAAGGATGAAGTTTTCGTTTCTCATTTGCTGACCAGCGTTGAAAAGAAGAAACGGGATTTTCAGCGCTACCGAATTGACCTTAAACGGGGAGACAAAGTCGTTTATAGGCACTTGAACCGCCCCGAGTTTATGATTTTTGGATTTCATATCCGTTTTCATTTGATTACTCGAGATTGGCAGCTTGAGATCATGAAGCGCATGAAATTCTTAAGGAGGCTTCTTCCGGGATGGCATGCTCGTGAAAAAGCGTTTCGTGATTGGTATATTCAGCTGGTGAAGGGATTTCAAGATCAAGACCAAGCGTCTTACTTGGCTTATGTCCGCGCCCTTCAAGTGCCGGAAAAAGTGAGTGGGTACCGAGAAGTCCGGTATCCCAAAATGGAAGCGGCGAAAGCGGAAGCAGAGGCCATTTTAAATGGCAGCGAGCCTTCTGGGGAAAGAAACAAAGAATCATCTTATCTTGTTTCTTAAGCCGATTATACCTTCCTTTTTTAGTCATCAGCAATGAATCCGAACATCCGCGTCCGTTTCGCGCCGTCTCCGACCGGATTTCTTCATATCGGTGGAGTTCGCACCGCGCTTTTTAATTATTTGTTCGCCCGAAAGGAAAAGGGCGCATTTTTGCTTCGCATCGAGGATACAGACCGCGAGCGGTCTAAGCCCGAATTCGAGGATAAGATTTTAAATTCTTTGAAATGGCTTGGGCTTGAGTGGGATGAAACGCTTTTGAGGCAAAGCCAACGATTCGGCCTTTACCAGAGCGCAACCGACCGGCTCATTCAGGAAGGATTGGCTTATCGAGTCGAAGCAGGCGGGAAAAGCGCCGTGAAATTCAAAACTCCAAAGCGAAAAATCACGTTTCATGATTTGGTTCACGGCCGAATTGAGTTCGACGGAGCGCTTTTAGATGATTTAGTCATTCAAAAATCAGACGGATCTCCGACTTACCACTTTGCCTGCGTGGTCGATGATCATGAAATGGGAATAACGCATGTAATCCGCGGCGATGACCATATCTCAAACACGCCGAGGCAGCTTTTTCTTTACGAGGCATTACGCTGGAACACGCCTCAGTTTGCTCATCTTCCGCTTGTTTTCGGAGAGGACCACACACCGCTTTCAAAAAGACACGGCGCTGTTTCTTTGTCCGCTTACCAAAGAGAAGGGTATCTACCCGAAGGCATCCTCAATTATCTGGCGCTCCTCGGGTGGTCTTCCGGAGGAAAGGAAGAAATTTTTACCCTCCATGAATTAACCGAGCGTTTTGCCTTAAAAGGAATCAACAAAACGAATGCTTGCTTTGACCCCGGAAAACTGAAATGGACAAACGCCGAACATCTTCGCAGGCTAAGCGATCGGGACTATTTGAATCGGATGAAGGCGTTTCTAGGAGAATCGCCTCACATGAAACATGGGATGTTTGACAAAATTGCGCTGCTTTATAAAAGCAGGATTCGAACCTTTCAAGAGTTTTTAGAACAGGCCGATTTCTTCTTTGATGATGAACTGAAGTTTGACCCCCTAGCGGTCAGGAAATATTTGAAAGAAAGCACAAAAGGTTATTTGGAAGCATTCAAAAAAAAGCTGGAAGCGGATGGTGATTTTTCAAATCCAGCTGCTCTAGAAGGGTTGCTTCGAAAAACGGCGGAAGAATTACAGGCCGACGGCCGCGAATTAATTCATCCGGTCAGGGTTGCGATCAGCGGGCGTTCCGTAACGCCGGGCCTTTTTGAAGTGATGCTTCTTTTGGGTAAGGAAGTCGTGCTCAAGCGAATTCAATATGTTATAATCCACTTCCAAAAATTGTCAGTTCAAAATTGAGGAAAAAGAATGGGTGATTGCGTTTTCTGCCAGATGATCGCCAAAAAAATTAAAGCCAAGATTGAATACGAAAATGATTCACTGGTTGCCATTCAAGACATTCATCCCCAGGCACCCGTCCATCTTTTGATTATCCCCAAACAACATATTTCTGATGTCAATGCGTTAGAAAAGCACCACGCCGTGCTTTTGGCACAGATGATTTTTTGCGCCAAAGAACTGGCTTCCCAAAAAAAGACGGGAGAAGGGTATCGCCTCGTTCTTAACAATGGCGCGAAAGCGGGGCAGTCGGTTTTTCACATTCATTTACATTTGTTGGCTGGCCGTCAGATGAACTGGCCTCCGGGATAATCCAAAGGAGCAGATAGGACAATGACAAATCGGGTTCAGGTCCATATTGGGATCGTCGGGTATTTGCTGTTTGCTCTAGTATTAAATCCCTCATTTGTTTTTTCAGAAGCAGTCGTCGAAGAATCTTCCGGCTCATTTATCAAGTTAGAAGGCGAGGTGCTTGAAGTCGAAGAACTCAAGGACCCGAAGGGCGCGGCCGTCTATACGGTCAAAGATCTCTCAACGGGAAATACCATCCGTCTTTTCGCGGATCCTTACCGGTCATTAATTCAAATGGGCGATGAAGTCAAATCCGCCGGCGATGTTTTGGGCGGAAGCAAAGTGACCTTCATTTACCGTAAATCACCCGATCAAGATACGCCCGAGATTATTTTTGCTAAGGTGACAAGCTCCTATTACGCCTGATGAGCGAATTTTCATTTTACCCCTTCAGAAAACTCAGGATGTACTTTGCATGGATTTTTGTGCTGGTGCTTGTCATTTTCGCTAAAAGCACCGACAGAGGATTTTGGATCGGGATACCGGTCATTGCGTTGGGTGAAAGTATCCGGATTTGGTCTCACGGTTATATCCAAAAGATCAGACAGCTTGCGACGGAAGGCCCCTATGCGTACGTACGCAATCCTCTTTATGTCGGAAATTTTTTAATCGGCCTTGGCTTTTGCATCATTCTCTGGAACCCCTTCCTGGTAGCCGCTTTTGTCACGGGATTTTATTTGGTTTATTGGGTGACGGTTAAGGGCGAAGAGCAAAGGCTGGAAAGTAAATTTCAAAAGTTATACAAGGAATATCTGACCTATGTTCCTCGATTCATCCCGCGTTTTTCTCCATACGAAAAGCGAGGAAACGCGGCTTTTGTATTTCATCGCCTTTGGAAACACGGAGAGCACATCACCATTTTAGCCATTTTAAATTTACTTGTTTTAATTTATCTGCGGCAGCTCTTTTATCAATATCGTGAACCTTTGACTCAGTCGAACTTGACTTTGCTTGGGCTTTGGGTGCTTTTATCTGTTTTCTTGATATTCGCCTTTGTATTCCGCTATTTTGTGAATCGAGAAGTTACGGAAAAAGCTT
>CAZPKZ010000054.1:0-436 GCA_964587285.1 uncultured bacterium
ACAAAGAAAACAGGTATCTCATCCGCAAATTTCACCGCGCAAATCCGGACGCAAAAATTGTCGTCACCGGTTGCTATGTGGAAGGAAATGAAGCGGCAATCAAAGCGCTTCCCGGTGTGAGCCTTACGGTTTTGAACCGCCAAAAATCCGAAATCGTAAATTTGCTTGAAAGCTGCACGTCTTTTTCCCTTGCGCCGTCTGTTCTTTCCTCAAAACGCCGTTACACGCCTCTTTCTATTTCTCAATTTGAGGGCCGTACCCGTGCCTATATTAAAGTGCAGGACGGATGCAATCACGCCTGTTCCTTTTGCAAAGTGGTGTTGGTCCGGGGCCCCGCGCGCTCCAGGCCGATGGAAGAGGTGATCGATGAAGCGAAACGGCTCGCCGGCCGCGGCTTCAAAGAAGTCGTTTTGACCGGTATTCAGCTCGGTTCTTA
>CAZPKZ010000054.1:446-6526 GCA_964587285.1 uncultured bacterium
CGCTTAAGTTCCATAGAACCGACCGATGTAACGCGCGAACTGATTGAGGCGATGGCGACCATGGAAAAAGTGTGCCCGCATCTTCATATTCCGTTACAAAGCGGGGATAGCCGGATTCTGGAGCGGATGAACCGGAGATATCGAAGAGATTTTTATGATGAGCTCGTTCAAAGCATACGCGCCCGCGTGAATCATTTTTTGCTCACGACCGACGTCATGGTAGGTTTTCCCGGCGAAGGCTCCTTTGAATTTGATCAAACGGTAGATTTGCTTTCCAGAACGAAACCCTATAAACTTCATATTTTTCCTTACAGTGCGCGCGAAGGAACCCGCTCCGCGCGGTTTCAAGATTTTGTTAAAGCCGAAGAGATGAACCGGCGCGAGGAAATACTTTTTTCATTAGAGGAGAAACTTCGGGAAAATAATGAACGGATGTATCTCGGAAGAACGTTGAATATTTTGGTCGAAGAAGCCGCCCAGCGGGAAGGGTGGGCTTCGGGCCATGCTGAAAATTATTTGAAGATACATTTTCCTTTTGCGGGAGCGCCGCGGCGAATTTTATTAAAAGTGAGGGCCGAGCGGATTGAAAATGGCGAATTGATCGGCTCTGCTCTGGCCCCACAGGGGCTATCCCGATTCTATGAAAAAAAATCAATCAATGGGATTGAAAGGAAGGATGAGACGTGGACTGGATCATGATTTGGATGAAAATGGGATGGATGGATATCATTTTTCTCGTTGTTTTTTTTGCGGGAATTTTCATCGGGCTCAGAAAGGGGGTGGGGCAAGTTTTCCCGGGTTTTGTTTCCGTCGTGACCGCGCAATTTGTAACGGTCGAATACACCCAAGCTTTCGCCGAGTTTATGCAGGCGAGACTTCAGATTCCGATTTTAATTCTCGACATCGCGATCTTCACCGTCTTAGCCGCTGCTTCAATCGTGAGTATTTTATTTTTGTTTCGAATATTTTCTTTAATTGCGACGATGGAATTCAAACATCCAATCAAAAATGCGGCAGGCGCTCTTCTCTCGGGATTCCAGTTTATTTTGTTTTTGGGCCTTCTGTCTTCGCTGCTCGTCAAATTTCCGCTTCCGTTTATTCAGGATACGTTTAAACGCCGCTCCTTAATCGGCCCTTATTTGGCTGAATCGAGCGAACAAGTACACGATTTTTTCATCCCATGGTTTCCAAAAAACTGGCGAGCAACCCAATAGGGCCTCTTGTCCGGTCTTTTTATGAACGAAATACGCAAGTGGTGGCGTTTGAACTCATCGGGAAAATTTTGGTATTCAAACAAAACGGACAAACATTGAGCGGAAAAATAGTGGAGACAGAAGCTTATTTCGGCGCGACGAATCCCGCGAGCCACGCTTATCGGGGCATCACACCGCGCAATCGGGTCATGTTTGGGAAAGCCGGGATCAGCTATGTTTATTTTACATACGGCAATCATCATTGCTTGAATATGGTAACGGAAGCGGAGGGTACGGCGGGCGCGGTTTTAATCCGTTCACTTGAACCCCTTTCTGGCATTTCGATCATGAAAAATCGGCGCGGCGAAATGAACGGAAAAATCAAATCCAATGAATATTTAACCAACGGTCCCGGAAAATTAACCCAAGCGTTTGGAATTTCGCGGGAACATTCGGGCATGGATTTGACTCGAGAGCCGTTTTTTGTCGCGCGAGATAAAAACGAAAAGGGGCCGCTTGACATTCAGGTTGCGACACGGATTGGCATCAGCCAAGCGAAAGAAAGGCCGCTTCGCTTTTATCTTCGAACCAGTTCCTTTGTGTCGGTGCGTTAGGAAAACGAATGGCTTATCACGATCAAATTGTCGATCAAATTCAGTCATTGAACGATATTGTGGAGATCATTTCCGGCTACCTTCCGCTCAAGCGCGCGGGGCGGAATTTCAAAGCCAACTGCCCGTTTCACAACGAGAAAACGCCGTCCTTCATCGTCAATCCGGACAAACAAATCTTCCATTGTTTTGGCTGCGGCGTCGGCGGGGACGTGTTTTCTTTTTTGATGAAGTATGAACAAATGAATTTCCCCGAAGCGCTCAAGCGGCTTGCTGAGCGCGTTCATATAACGCTTCCGGAATCTAAGCAGTCGTCGCCTCGCGAGCGATCGCTTATCGATCGGATCTATCAAATTTGCGCGGCGGCGTCCGAATTTTATCACGCGAATTTAAAGCACGCTGAGCTTGGAAAACAGGCGCGCGCCTATTTAACCAAACGCGAATTTAGCGCTCAGGACATCGAAACGTTTCACATTGGTTTCGCGCTTTCTGAATGGAGGACCTTGTACGAGTTCCTGTCCAAAAAAGGATTCCAAGACGAGGAGCTTGTGCGCTCCGGTTTGATTTTGCGCTCAGCGCAAGGGAGCCGCTACGACCTTTTCAGAAATCGGATCATATTTCCCATTTTGAATGCGCAGGGAAAAGTGGTCGCGTTCGGAGGCCGTGTGATGGGGGATGAGATGCCCAAATATCTCAATTCTCCGGAAACGCCAATTTTTAGAAAGCGTAAGGAAATGTATTGCCTTCATTTGGCGAAGCGCGCGATCGCCACCTCTGAGGAAGTTCGCCGGATTCTCATTGTGGAAGGATATCTGGATTGTATCCGGCTTTATTCAAACGGCTTTCAAAATGTGGTGGCGACGCTCGGCACTTCTTTAACCCAAGAACACGTTCAAACATTGAAACGGTACGCGGATGAAGCGGTGGTTGTCTTTGACGGAGATAAAGCCGGGGAAGCGGCTTCGCTCAGGGGGCTTGAAATCTTTTTGGAAGAGGGAATGGCGGTGAAAGTGTTATGCCTCCCCAAAGGTTTTGACCCCGATGATTTTATTCGTTCCAAAGGGCGGGAAGCGATGCTTGAGTTATTAACGAAGAGCCAAGACGTTTTTGATTTTAAACTTCAGGTGTTGCTAGCCCGTTACAATAAAGCGGATTCCATGGGGCTTTTGAAAATCACAAGTGAATTTTTGGATACTTTCGCGAAGATCAAAAGCCCGGTTTTAGTGGATCGTTATCTCAAAAAATTGGCCGTCACCCTTGGTGTTGAAGAAGGTTCCCTCAGGTCTGAACTGAACAAGTTGAAATCAAGGCAGGGCGCGCTAAAATCAACTCATCCGGAAGCCAAGCTCGAAGTCGTCCGTGTAGAAAAGTCGGAACCGCAAATTGAGAAACTTCTTCTGAGTTTGATGATCCACTATCCTCCTTACATTCGAATATTTCTGGATTCATGTTCCAATTACACGTTCACAGGCGAACGGACTCGCCAAATATTCCATTGGTTGAGCCAGGCGGTTAAGGAACGGGACGAAACCCAACTGTCCGCTTCCAAACTCCTCAACCGGATGCAAGATGAAAAATTGAAAACGTTCGCGAGCGAACTTTTTATGCTGAGCGATTGGAATGCAAGCGGCGACCGGGAACAAGCCTTTCAGGATTTGCTTGGCACACTCAAAAAACAGGAAAAGACCATCCGTTTGAGGACGCTGAGAAATCAAATCTCCCAGGCGGAAGAAATCGGAAATCAGGATTTGGTTTTGAAATATATGAAAGCTTATCAGGAAATGCTGGGGCAAGCGGAGTAGCCTAAGTCATTATATTGTAGTAAGTTAGTCTATTATGCCCGCCCAGAAATTAAAAAGTTCAGCAAGATGTAAATCTTTGTGTTAAAATATTCATTTTTGCCCCATGGTTTAATCACGTAAGAGGTTGGAAATCCAGAGTTTAGATCGTTATGCCTAAGAAGAAAAAAATCAAAAAGGCGAAGGAGAAGGTTAACACCATGCCGACGAATGCGGTTACAGCGCCTCAAGCCCCGGCCATTAATTATCAGGATGTTTTGGAACGCCTGATCACGCTGGGAAAGCGGCAGGGGTATTTGACTTATGAACAAATTAATAATCACCTGCCTCCGGAAATCGCGTCTTCTGAGAAAATCGAAGAAGTGATCACGGCGCTCACGGAGAAAAATATTGAGATTACCACCACCTCCATTCAGCGAAGCGAAGGATTTGATGAAAAAGGCGGGGAGGCGAAAAAGGGAAAGGAATTTGGGGACGACGCCAAAGAATCGGTAGAAGAGTTTGAGCGCGTGCGGATGGACGATCCCGTCCGAACCTATCTGAGGCAAATGGGCCAAATTCCGCTTTTGACGCGCAGCCAAGAAATCGCGCTGGCCAAACGGATCGAAGATGCGGAAGAGAAATTGAAAGCGGTGGTCTATGAGACCGCGGCCGTGCGTTTTGAAGTGCTGAATCTTGCCAATCAAATCATCAATGACGAAATCAATCTCGAATCGATTATTGATGAAGACCAGCAATCCAAGTTGCTGGTGACAAAACACAAACTCAAAGCGCTGACGCGCAAACTCCGCGCGTCCCGAAAAGACGCTGATTTGGTTCCCTTGCTCAAACAGTTCAATCTCAACGTCGGCATTGTGGAACAGATCATCGCGAATTTGAGGGCAAAACTGGAGGAGCTGAAAGAAAATCGAAAAGAGATTTCAAAGCTTCGACGAAAAAAAGTCCGCGGCGGAAAAATCGGCGCGTTGATGGACCGAAACAAGGAAATCTTTCTTGAACTGAGTGATTCCGAGGACGATATTTATGAACATTTTAAGAAGATCCATAAGCGCGAACGGGAATTATCCCACGCCAAGAAAGATTTAGTCGCCGCCAATTTAAGGCTGGTGGTGAGCATTGCCAAGAAATACACAAACCGCGGCCTTTCCTTTTTGGATTTGATTCAGGAAGGCAATATCGGATTGATGAAAGCGGTGGATAAATTTGAGTATCAGCGGGGCTATAAATTTTCAACGTATGCGACGTGGTGGATCCGGCAGGCGATCACGCGTTCGATCGCGGATCAAGCCCGCACGATTCGGATTCCGGTTCACATGATTGAGACGATCAATAAGTTTTTCCGCGCCTCCCGTCATTTGGTTCAAGAAACCGGCCGGGAACCGACGCCGGAAGAAGTCGCACGCGTCATGAAAATGCCGGTGGAAAAAGTGAAAGGCATTCTCAAAATCGCGCAGGAGCCCATCAGCCTCCAAACACCGGTCGGAGATGACGGGGACACCAGTTTTGGCGATTTCATCGAGGATAAATCTGCCGTCTCTCCCGCGAACGTCACCGCCTATTCGATGCTGAAAGAACAGATGGATGATGTGCTCAACACGATCACGGAACGGGAAGAAAAAGTCTTAAGGCTTCGTTTCGGGATCGGAGACGGTTATTCGAGGACCTTAGAAGAAGTCGGGCAGATTTTTAATGTGACCCGCGAGCGTGTCCGGCAGATTGAAGCCAAGGCGCTCCGCAAGCTCCGTCACCCGACCCGTTCCAGAAAATTGAAAAATTTCTTGGACATTAAACTGAGCGACTAAACATGGCGACGCAAGAAGAAGTCATTCAGGCCATCAAACAGGTATATGATCCAGAAATTCCCGTGAATGTCTACGATTTGGGGTTGATCTATCAGGTTGAAGTCGCCCAGGAAAACGTGAAGGTCAAGATGTCGCTGACGAGTCAAGGTTGTCCGTCCGCCCGTCAAATTCCGGAGATGGTCCGTACCCGCATTTCAGCGCTTCCGAATGTGAAGGATGTGGACGTTCAAGTGGTCTGGGAGCCTCAGTGGAATCCTTCCATGATCAGCCCCGAAGGAAAGAAAATTTTGCATCTTGAGGACGAATCATAAGGATTTTTCTGCTCATGGAAGAAGCAGAACGCCTTTACCAAGAAGCGCTTGCTCTCTTCCGATCCGGCAATCTTCAGCAGGCCATTGTCCGACTGGAAGAACTGCTTGCCGCTGACCCTGAATTTCCGGATGCGCTCGAAACTTTGGGCGTCCTTTATTCGAAAGTCGAGCGGCTTGATGATGCGATTCAAATGATGAAGCGCCTTACCAAACTCAACCCCAATCATATTATGGCGCACACCAATCTTTCCAGGTTTTATGTCCAAAAGGGAATGATCCTCGAGGCAGAACAGGAACAGGCGGAAGCAAGGCGCCTTTCTTGGACAGAAGAGCTCCGTTCTCAGAAAGGACATGGCGGAAAATC
>CAZPKZ010000055.1:0-6489 GCA_964587285.1 uncultured bacterium
GCCTTGGGCTTGAAATAACTTTCTTTCGTCTCGGAAACTGCAAGCTTCTTTCGTACAGCCCGGCGTATCGTCCTTGGGATAAAAATAAAGGACAATACTTTTCTTTCCTTTAAAATCTTGAAGGCTCACCTTTCCTCCGTCACTGGAAGGAAGCGTAAAATCAGGAGCCTTATCCCCTTCTTTAAGTTCAGACAAGGGATTCCCTCATTTCTTTGGTGGCTTCCACCATGACACGAAGTTTGGCCTTGGCTTCTTCCACTTCGCGGGTCTTCAGGCCGCAATCGGGGCTGACGTAGATTTTTTCCTTGGGGATAAATTTCAGGGCCTTTTGAATTCTAGCCTTTACTTCATCCTTCGTTTCGGTCCGGTGGCTGTGAACATCCAAAACACCGAGCCCAATATCGCTCGTAAACGGAGAGCGTTTAAACAAATCGAGCAAATCAAATTCGTTGTTGGAAAGCTCAAGGTCAATTTGATTGACGGGAATCTCGAGCATTTTGGGATAAATTTTGGGGAAATCCCCGTAGCAAATGTGGGTCAAGGTATAGGCTTTGAGCCCCTTCGTGACAACGCCCATCGCTTCGATCGCAAGCTCAAGCTCTTCGGGGCGGACGGACACCGCGGGTTCGTCAATCTGAATATATTTTGCGCCGGCCTCTTCCAAATCTTTGGCCTCTTCATGCACGACTTCGGCAAGGCGCAGGCAAAAATCGCGCCGTGAAGGATAAAATTCGTCAAAGGACCAATCCATAATCGTGTAAGGCCCCGTCAACATTCCCTTCACGGGCTTCCCGGTCAGGCCTTGGGTAAATTTAAACCATTCGACGGTGACGGGATTGACTCGTTCAATCTCGGCCACGGCCACCGGCTTTCGGTAATAGCGGTTCCCATAGGAACGCACCAAGCCGCTGATTTCAAAGCCTTTAAAATTCTCGGCAAAATAAGTGACCATATCGCCCCGGTACATTTCGCCGTCCACCAGAATATCGAGGCCGATTTCTTCCTGGAAATCGACCCATTCTTGGGTCGCTTTTTTCTCAAGCTGCTCCAGTTCGGCTTTTGAAATTTGGTTTTTCGAAAATTGAAAACGCGCTTTCGTTAAATATTCCGGTTTCGGAAAGCTGCCGACGGTTGTCGTGGGAAGTAGGGGTAGATTCATCAGGAAACGCTGGCTCCTCTTAATTGTTTAGCGGCGCTCGTCAAAAGCTCAAGTTTTTTACGCGCGCTGGAACGAGGCAGGAATTCAAGCGAATGAGTGGTCGAAAGCCATAATTGCTCCAAACTGGTATGCTCTGCCAGTTGATGGACGGCTTGGACCAAATCATTTTCCGATTCCATTTTTGTGTTTCGCGCGTCCACGATGCCCGCCATCATTTTTTTCGTAAACGGTGCGGATTTGAGCACGTCCCAATTTTTATGATTTTTCGTGAGTTCAAATCCGATTCGTTCCACGCGGACATTTAAAATTTTAGGATATAAGCCTTCCAAATTTCCGAAATTAAGCTGGAGCGTTTTTTCGGCCTTCGATAACTGCGCCGTCACGATTTCATAAATTTGAAGGAAAAGATTGAAATCGTGCTTGTGGTTTAAGATCGCGGGCTCATCAAACTGAAGGTAACGGCAGCCGGCGTCTTCGAGCGCTTGGGCTTCCCGGTGAACGATATGGGCCAAATCAAACGCAAGCTGCTTAAATTCGCGGTAAAAACGGTTCCTCGAAAGTTTGGCGAGCGTGTAAGGCCCCGTGAGGATCGCCTTCACGGGCTTGGCGCTTTTTTCCTGCGCAAATTGATAATCGGAAACCAGAACGGGCTTGATAAATTCCAAGCGGCTTTCCACGATCGGCTGGCGGTAAAAGGTATTGGTGTCAAAATAGCGCAGCAGCCCGCTGACTTCAAAACCGGTGACTCCGGCGGCAAAATAGGTTAACGGATCGCTCCAGCGAATGAGCCCGTCGGTGACAATATCAAGGCCCGCCTCGATTTGCGCGCCGATGACCTCCGCGGTCACTTCATTTTTGACCTGCTCCAAATCTTCTTCCGATAGCTCGCCTTTATCAAATTGATGAAGGGCGCGCCTCAGTTTTTGTTCTTCCGAGGTATCGCCGATCTTCGGATACGCTCCCGCTAAAGTGGTTTCAAGTGCCATAATTTCGTGTTGCTCCTATTTCGTAATTAAATCCGATTTGTCAGAACCAATGGAATCCACCGGGCATTCGACCCTCGCCTGCTCGCAAAGCTTCTCTTCTTCGGCCGTTACCGGCTGTTTCGACACGTAACTATAACCTTTATCGGCGTTTCTGGAAAAATTGGCCGGCGCCGTCTGACGGCAAAGATCGCAGTCAATACAAGTATTGTCGACGTAAAACTTTCCGGCGGCATTATCAGGTAACTTCAAAGATCGTTTGGCCATTTGCAATTGAAAATTGCCGAAACACCGACGGGCAAAAAAGGCATTTTATTGATTTTGATAAGAGAATGCAACCGAAATTAAGACACTTTGATTCGACGGGAGAGGAAACTTAGAACATCTTTGATAATAACGATGCTGTAAGGAGTTCCGTCGGAGGCCAATACGGGGACATGGCGGCAGCCGCCCATGGCCATCCGGTTCACCACATAGGCAATGGGGGCGTCTTCGGTCACATATTCCGGATTCGCAGTCATTACTTCCTTGATTTTCACTTTTGAAAGATCCTTATATTTTCCGGCCACTCGAAGCAGAAAATCCCGGTTGCTCAAAATGCCCACCAATTTTTTATGGTCATAAACCAAAACGCAATTTTTATTTTCTTTCTGGAACACCCGCACCACTTTTTGAACGGTATCCTCGGGGCTGCAAACCAACAGGTCCTTTCCCGTGAGAAGCGACAAAACAGGAGTGACCATGATGGCCTGCTGAAGTTTGTCGTCTTTTTTGGGCTGCGGCAGGCCCGTCTGCATGAGCGTATGCAGGCACTGTCCGCAGCGGTCGGAGCCTAAAATATTTTCAGAGCCGCAGGAGGGACACTTGATGCTTACTTTATTTAACGGTCCAGGTGTCTGTCCCATAAATCAGTTCCTTCAGGTTTCCCTTGCCTCTTTTTTTAATCGCTTCTTCAACTTGGGCATTGAGCATTCCGTCATAAGTCGGTTTGACAATTTCTCGGAAAATTCCAAACGGCACGGGCATGTCGGGGTATTCCATCTGAGTCAGCAAATAGGCGTACGTGGGTTCAGGGTCGTTTTCATTATGAATGAGCAGTTCCTTCATATCCATTCCTTCTTTGTATTCTACCGCTTCGAGTTTGAGGCCTTTGAGCCGTATCGCTTTGGTTCTTCCCTTTCCAAAAACAAGCGGCTTTCCGTTTTCCAGCATCACCATTCTGTCCTCGCGCGTATCGCGCCCGGTCACAGGTTCATACGCCTTGTCATTGAAAATATTGCAGTTTTGATAAATCTCCACAAATGAAATTCCCTTATGCTTCATCGCGCGTTCCATGACAGAACCCATATGAGCGGGAATGCTGTCCAGAGTCCTCGCAATAAAAGTGGCTTCCGAGGCAATCGCGATACAAAGCGCGTTAATCGGATAATCAATCGAGCCTTGCGGCGTGGACTTCGTCACCTTCCCGATCGGCGAGGTCGGGGAATATTGCCCCTTCGTCAAACCGTAAATTTGGTTGTTCACCAATAAGATATTGAAATTGATATTGCGCCGCATCGAATGAACCAAATGATTGCCGCCGATGCTGAGGCCGTCTCCGTCCCCGGTCACGACCCAAATAGAAAGGTCGGGACTCACGCATCTCAAACCGGTCGCGATCGTGGGCGCCCGTCCGTGAATGGAATGAAACCCGTAAGTATTCATATAATAAGGAAAACGGCTTGAGCAGCCGATTCCGGAAATAAAAACATATTTTTCCTTCGGAAGGTCAAACTTGGACAACGTCCTTTGCATCGTCGCCAAAATCGAATAATCGCCGCAGCCGGGGCACCAGCGGACTTCCTGGCCGGAGATAAAATTTTCGCGCGTGTACGGCAGTTTGGTAACGCCTTCGGGGCTCATACGAGTTCCTTGATTTTTTGAATGATTTCTTCCACTTTAAAAGGCATGCATTGAACCTTAGGCAAGCCGACGGCATTTGTTTTCGGAAAATTCCCGCGGATCAAAAGCAAGAGCTGGCCCGAATTCAGTTCCGGAATCAACACTTTTTCAAATTGGCTCAGGATCTTGCCCAGATTTTTTGGGAACGGATTTAAATAATTTAAATGGGTTTGTGATACTTCAATCCCCTGCGCTTTCAAATCCACCACCGCTTGATAAATCGCTCCAAACGTTCCGCCCCAGCCGAGGACCAGAAGTTTGCCCGAAGCGGGCCCGCGGACTTCAAGTTCGGGAATATCATTGGCGATCCGCCTGATTTTCTCGGCGCGGTAGTAAACCATTTTTTCATTGTTCGGCCCGTCGTAACTGACATTGCCGGTTAAATCCGCTTTTGAAAGGCCTCCGATCCGATGCTCAAGGCCGGGAGTCCCCGGAATCGCCCACGGGCGCGCGAATGTTTCGGCGTTTCTCGTATATGGAAGAAAAGGTGAAGCTCCGGCCGCGGGGTGAGTGACTTCAATCTTACGTAACTGATTCAAGTCGGGAAGCTTCCACGGCTCAGCCGCGTTCATAATATCCGCTTCCGACAAAAAAATAACGGGCGTCATATATTTAATCGCGATGCGGACCGCTTCAATCGCCATTTGAAAAGAGTCTGCCGCGGTCTTAGGCGCCACGATCGCGATGGGCGATTCGCCGTTTCGGCCGAAAAGCGCCTGCAATAAATCCGTTTGTTCCGTTTTAGTGGGCATTCCGGTGCTGGGCCCTCCCCGTTGGGCGTTAATGACCACCAAAGGCAGCTCCGTCATGATGGCTAAATTAATCGCTTCGGATTTTAAACAAAGGCCGGGGCCGCTTGTGCCGGTGAGCCCGATTTGTCCGCCGAAGGAAGCGCCGATGGCGGAACCGACGGCCGCGATTTCATCTTCGGCTTGAAACGTTTTGATCCCAAAATTTTTGTATTTCGCAAGCTCGTGCAAAATGTTACTGGCGGGTGTAATCGGATAGGACCCGTAAAAAAGAGTTTTATTGGCTAAATAAGCGGCGGCGACAAAACCAATGGCCGTCGCTTGGTAACCCGCGATTTTGCGGTACGTTCCGGGCTCAAGCTTTGCTTCCTTCACTTGGTACCTGGCCGGCAAAGCCTCGGTGATGTCGGCGTAGTTGTAGCCCGCCTTCAAAACAGCGACATTGGCATTGGCAATTTCAGGCCGCTTCGCAAACCGCTTTTGAATCCAATCAATCGTATGATTCATCGTTCGGTCGTACAGCCAAAACACCATTCCGAGCGCGAAGAAATTTTTGCAGCGCTCCACCTCCGACATTTTGAGCGGATGGTCTTTCAGCGCGTTCGCGGTCAGCGCGGAAAGCGGCACTTTGATCACTTGAAAATCTTTAAGCGTCGTATCCGCAAGCGGGTCCGCCTTCCAGCCGGCTTTTTTCAAATGGGCCTCGTCAAAGGTATTCTCATTGATCATAATCAGGCCGCCTTTTTTGACGGTGGGAATATTCACTTTGAGCGCGGCCGGGTTCATCGCGATGAGCACGTCGCACTGGTCGCCCGGCGTAAAAATAATGTCCTTTGAAAACTGGATTTGAAAGCTGCTGACCCCGGCCAGCGTGCCGGCGGGGGCGCGAATCTCTGCCGGAAAATCGGGCAGTGTCGCAAAATCATTGCCCATGACCGCAGCCGTGTCGGTAAATTGATCTCCGGTCAGCTGCATTCCATCGCCCGAGTCGCCCGCGAACCGGATGGTGACGGCAACCGCTTCAAGAAGGGGTTTTTTGGTTAAGGTTTTGATCTCGGCCATTGCGATTATCCTCCCTCGGGAGTCTCCATAATCTGATCCGGATGAGGAGGCAGGTTATAAATTTCCTGAGGGTAAAATTCCGCGAGGAAGCGGATTAACGTGCGAACCGAAAGGACGTTGACGAGATCTCCTTGATCGTCGACGAGGGGGATGTGGTAAAACTTGTGCTGTCCCATCAAATCGATGGCCGTGCCGACGGTGTCTGTCAGTTTCAATATAAATGGGTCCTTCGTCATATACTTTCCAATGGGATCTTTCCAATTAATGTCCTGGTCCAGGATTTTTTGAACCACATCGGTCTCGGTAAAAATTCCGACCACTTTTTTATTCTTGGCCACCACAATGTAACCTGCCTTATTTTGTTGCATGAGGTTAATCGCGTCTTGAACGGATAACTCGGGCTCCGATTGAATGAGCCTCGGATTAATAATTTCGCTTATCTTTTTGGATCGGATAACCGATTCGATTGATTTTGTGGCCATTGGTTCTCCTAATCGTCATTGCGAGGAGGCGAAGCCGACGTAGCAATCTCAGAACTGAGATTGCCGCGCCCCTTCGGGGCTCGCAATGACGGTTAAGTTTTCGGCTGTGTCAA
>CAZPKZ010000056.1:0-6462 GCA_964587285.1 uncultured bacterium
AATTTGGATTTAGAAACGGGAGGCGCATGAATCAGCCGGCTTCCCAACTCCTCCGCAAGTTTCATGTAGTAGGCAGAATTTGTAACCGCTAAACGTTTGATCGCAATCAGAGGATAGATCCTGCTTTCAACAAAGTTCGCCATATCCTTCCATGTTGCCGCATCTGCCGATTTGAGCTGATCCAAACGTTGAACCAATGTTTTATATTCTTTGCTGGCTAGCAAATTTGGATTTTTGAAGCTAGCCTGGACAAATTGGGCCAAAAGCGTCTTGTCTTCGGGACTTAACGAAGATGTCTTAATCGCCGCAAAATGAGAGGCCATCATTCTTTCATTTTGTACTTCACGAATCTTCTTCGGAAGTTTCATCAGAAAAGCAGTCAACATCGTTCCTAAAAAGGCGCCCAATGTGATGGCCGCCGCGTGAGGTAAAAAGGGTGCCAGAAAGACTAAGCTCACTTTCGCTAAAACGGCGCTGACTCCGCCAAATATTCCTAGTTTTCCAAATTGACGGATGATCCAACCTGAAGCGCCCGAATAGACATACATGTTAGCGCGCCGTTGGAAAAAGGCAGCGAATCCTTGAGCAATCCAAGAATCATCCCACATGAGAAATTTGAAGAACTGAACCGGAAAAAGCATCAGTGAAATGAAACCATACGCTAGCTTTCCCGTCGAAGATTGGTTGACCAAATCACTCTTTCGGATTCGATACCCAATCAGCGCTGAAATTTCTTTTTTGGTCAGGACTAGCGTTGCTTGCATAGGTATGCCACCGGCTTTTTCCCTCTGTTCACCCGAAAGTTTGTGAAACTCTTCGGCTCTTTTTTGATTTAGTTTCGCCATGAGCTTAGCGCGATCGCCATACCTCCAAATGAATCGCGGAATAAAATAATTCAGGACAAATGCTTTGGACAAATGCCAAATCACAAGCGGCAATTCTAAAATCATAACAACCGGAGCCCACCCTTTGTGCTTTTGGACGCGATAGGAAGACCAGCCTTTCAAAGCATTCAAAACAGCCTTGATTACGCTGCCTTTCTTTGTTTCTCCCTGTTCTTTGAGTGAACGCGAAAGAAAACCGCCAAAACTTTCTGAATGTTGCTCTAGTTCCTCATAGCCGTGAATCAATTTTTCTTCAACCGCTTTATCAATGGAGTAGACATAACCATACAACGCCGAGTGACTCACATTAGCCAAACCTTCTTGAGCTTCCAAACCTTTATGGGCAAAATCCTGGCGGACTTCTTCCAGCGTGTATCCGCGTTGAATCAGTGTGGCGAGTAACAGCTCTCTTGAAGAATGCAGAGTGGGGCTCGGCAAATAAACATCTAGAGGTAAACCAGAATGTAAAATTTCCTTAGCCGTCTTGGAATAATAGAATCGGTCAAACAAAAGCGATTTAATTGACAATACTAATGAATCAAATGTATTACCAAAAAACATTTGAAAAATAACGGTAAAGAGCAAACCGCTTAATAGGCTCATCGCCCAAGCTCCTATGACTCCAAGGGACGCGACTGCGGCAAACTGCAAGATGATCGGAAGCAGGATTCCTCCCAAAATGAATGAGACCGCTAAAACCGCGGCGACTCGCAGTAAGCGTTCGCTTCGCGGCGCTGATTTTTCCATGACTCGGCTAAGTTCGGCTGGCGTTCGAATAATAGGTGAAGGCGCAATCATCGGAGCCGGTGGTTCGAGTGTCGTTGGCGTTGGTTCTGGTTGAGTGGTTGACTTTGCAGACGGCGGTGTATCTGTAAGATCAGCTTTCCAGCGATTCGCTATTTCTTCGATTGCCGCTTTCTCAGCTTCTGACATTGGTTTTCCCTCGTCGATTTCGATTGCAGGTTCCGATGGAGGATTTTCTTTCGCAATCGTAGGCGCAACTCGAGGTTTATCCGCTTGTAGAATAGGCGTGTCAGATTTAGCTTGCGCTTCCACAACATCTGATGCGGGTGCGGGCTTTACCTGTTCCCGTTGAAGAACCTCCACTGTTAAGTGAGCCAAATGAGCCTCAATTTCATTTTCGACGGCACTTAAACGCGCTTCCACTTCGCCTAAAAGTTTAAGCGCATCCCTACTATTACCATTTGTTTTGGGTAAATGAAGACCAAAATCATCCTGCCATGGCCGTAACTCATCAAGAATTTTACTGCCGGCTTCCGGATTATCGTGCTCAAGAGCATCATGAATAGCGATCAACCATCTGCGAATTTTCTCGGCGTCCCGCCTCTCATCCTCTACCATTTGTTGAGTCTGACTGGCAATTGAACCCATAAAACCTTGATCTTTTGATTCTAGTTCTGGTTTTTTATCAACTTGAGTTTCGCCTCGCAACTCGGCGCGCACGGCTTGTGCTTCATCGGGCTTTTGATAACTTTTTACACGATAAAACTCAAGAGTGCCGTTGATCGGAAACTTATGGATAAATTTGGCACCTTGTTTTCTAAGCTCGCTTCTAGGAACTTTGACTTCTCCCTCAGCGACGTTTGACACAGATTCCATTCCAAGTAAATCACCGCTAGCATCGCCGGGAAAAGGAAAAAAGATGATGGGGTTTGGATATTTTTTGCTTTCCGAAACAAATAATGCATCGAGTATTGTTCCGTACGTTCCCATAATTCGCGCTTCCGAACGGCCGCCCAATTTTAGGTAGTTTGATCTGGTTTCCTCGAAGATAGGCACAGCATTTTCTCGTGTCACGTGCGCTGCCCCAAAATCGAGAATTGGCCATTCAGGATGACTCATTTCACTAATTTCACTATCAACTGGCAACATCATTTTTAAGGCGCCTAACTGATAACGAGGATCGTTGAGTGTGATTGCTTTCGGCGGGAGATAGATTTCGGTTAACATGGTCTCAAGGCGCGTGGGAAGGTTCCGCATCGCACGTTCGTAAATCTGAGCTTCTTTCTTTTGATCGATTTCTTTGGTGATACGAGGCGCGATCACCAAATAGGAGACATCTTTCTCTTTCAAATATCTTTCGATTCCCGCCGTATGAAAACCGCCGGTGACAATCACCGCCGTGGAAACTTTATCTTCCGCCATTTTTTGATACAGGCGATCGATCAAAACATGATCCCGTTTAAGCGCGGCCTTGTAAAATGCTTCAATCCGCGGAAGGTCCTCATCGATCACGTTGATATCGCCGGATAGGGAAAGTGTTTGATTCGCTTTTTTAGATTCCTGCTCGATAAAGGATTGGAAAGTTTCTGTCTTAAATTCATCCCGGTAGGCATAAAAATAATCCACATCTTCCTTGGTCAATGAAAAATCAAACAGATGATCCAAGATATCCAAAAATTTGTATAGCCGGTCAAGCGCGACTTCAGATTCGTTTCGGAAGAGCTTGTTCTTGACGGCTTCCTCAAGCTGATCGATTTCCTTGAAAAGTTCGACCCCGATCGAATCATAATGGCGGGTATATTTGAGGTAGTTAATCACATTTTCATATTTTTTCTCTACGTCATTGCGAGGCAGTGATCCAAGTGACGCCGAAGCAATCCCCGACTGAGATTGCTTCGCTTCGCTCGCAATGACATTTTCCAAATAACCGTAATATTCAGCCCGCGTCAGCTTCTTCAGGCGGAATTGAATCGAATTCGTAACAAATTCAGAAAGCTCCTCGCGGCTTAGAATTTTCTTCAGATCAGCAATCAGGCTGTCGATTTCCTTCTCTGCCTTATCAAAATCAATTTCCCGTTCTAACTTCACCAAATTTAGGAACGAATCCATTTGCCGGTAAGGATACTGGGATACACTCAAACGGTCGGCAAGTTCTACTAAATAACGGACGTAATGATTGAGATATTCCTTTTGTTTGACAAAGCCTTCATGCTCACCGCGAAGATGCCTGAGTTCCTCTGAAAAAACAAACCGGCTCATTTGATCGAGCCTCAGCCTGATCTCATCCAAAGCCCTGACTGAGCGGTCTTTAAAATCAAGGGAATCTAAAAAGGCCTTTCGATTTTCGTCGTAAAGTTCATTTTCTTCTACGCCATATAATTCAAGATCCGGCAATTTTGTAATGGCGATGTATTCGGGGCCCGTCATAATTCCCTCGCCCAGATAATAATCCGCGACGGCCTGACGAGCTTTAGAATCGGGAAAAGCAGCGTAGAGCGCCGTATCTAATTTCCCGCTAGCTCCTTCAACGCCAATGAGGCGCGCCTCCTTTGCCTTTCGAAGGAAATCGATAAGGCGCCCGATATTGCGCTGGGCTTCTTCGTTCGCGTGAGCGTCTTGAATATGAACCACGAATCGGGTTTTGGATCCTTGAAAGGCAGATTTAACAACGCCTATCTCTGAGGGAATGGTGAATGTGTCGAGGCTTGAAATAAAATCTGAATTTAAATCGCTTGGAAGATTAGGAGATGACTTAATATTTTTGTGGAGTGAACTGATAATACCGCCTTGGCCGTCCGCCCAAGCAACTGTGGTTATTGTAAAGATAACCACAACGGCAAAGGCAACGCAGCGAAGCCATGGCTTTTTGCGCTTTTTCTGCCATTCACCCATACGGTGAGAGGCCTCCTTTTTCCAGTCAATAAAATTCTGGGAATTAAAGCGTCTTTGTAAAATATATTTTTAAGATATAAAAGTAGATTAAATAGACTTTTTAAATATGATAAGAAAGTATACACGAAATCACGGACAAAATCAAATACTGGAATAGAAAACGATAAAATATATTTGGTTTAACCGATTGCAACTAAGTTGTTATATATGAGTGAGTTACATAATGTTAGGAATCAGTATAGAAAAAAATCAGCTTATAAACCCCTTATGTCTGATGGGAAGGACGAAATGCGAAGACTTTATTGAGATTGAGTTTCCTGAGCTTTTGTTTCAGATCTTCAACCAAAAGATAAACGAGAGGAATCACAAATAAGGTTAAAAAGGTAGAGCTCAAAATTCCGCCAATCATGGTCACCGCAAGCGGAGACCATAACTCACTCGATTCCCCGCGGTCAATTGCCATCGGTATGAATCCAACAACCGTTGAAGCCGTCGTGATCACAATCGGCCTTAAGCGGTCGTGTGCGGCCTGAATCACGCAATCAAGGGTGTTTGAAAATTTTGGCGCGAGATGATTGATTCGATCCACCAATATAATGGACCCATTGACGACATATCCGACGAGGATAAACATCCCGATAAACACTTGTTCGCTCAAAGGCTTACTAGCAAAGGAAAGCGCAGCCCAGACGCCGATCATTCCTAAGGGAATCGCAAGCATGATGATCAGCGGCTGGAGATAGGATTGATAAAGGCAGGCTAAAACCATATAAACCAAAACGATTGAAAGGATCACGCCGACTCCAAGCTGTGATTTTCCTTTGATTAATTCCTCGTATTGTCCCCCAAAGCGCCAAAAATAATCCTTCGGCATCTGAAGGCCCTTCAGCGCGGTTTTGATTTCTTCCGCAATGGTTTCCAGCGGCCGGTGCACATCTCCTTTTACGAATACGTATCGATATTTATCTTTCCGGTCAATCGTCTGCGGCCCGCGAGAAGGATAAATTCCGGCAATCTGTTTCAGAAGAACTTGTGTTCCATCCTTCGGAGAAACAAAGTATATATTTTGAAGGTCTTCGATTTTTTGGCGGTAAATCGGCTGAAGCCGCGTAATGGTCTCAATCTCTAAACCCTTCTCAATTTCGTGAAACTTGGTTGGCCTCATGCCGCGGACCTGTGCATGAATCGAATCCGCGACATCGCGCACCGTCAATCCGTAAAAAGCCGCTCGACCTTTATCCACTACGACGCTGTATTCCGGGCGCTTGCGAAGGTCGGTCATGACCAGATTGGTGAGGCCTTTGATTGAATTGATTCTTTGCGCTACTTCGTGCGCCAGCTTTTCTAAAACGTCATTTTCAAGCCCAAATATATTAATGACCATTTTTTTCGCTTCTTCGCTGGCCGCGCCCTCATCGACGATCAAAGAATAATCGTCGTGAATTTGTTTAATCAGTTCATTGCCCTTTTCCCGCACCTCATCCATGATCATTTCTTTCGAAATTTTTCTTCTCCCGCGGGGCTTGAGCCGCACAAAAAGCTTGAGGTCATCTTTTTGTACCGTGGTGGAAATCATCTCAAGCTCTTTAAATCCGTTGAGCAATCCTTCCAGCCGTTTTGCCACTTCATCATTGGCGTCCAATTTGGCGCCTGCCAGAGGAAAGACGACGATCGAAAATTCATTTTCTTCAAGCTGGCTCGGAAAATCAATATGCCGTACGGTTAGCCGCCAAAGTGAAAATAAGAATACGCCCACAATCGCCAGCAAAACAAAATGCCGGTATTTGAAGCCTAAACCCATCCATCTTCCGTAAATTGAACTCATGCGTCCTAAAACCGCTTTTGGCAGTGAACTTTCTGTAGCGACGGGGCTCGCTGGCATCTTAGACGAACCGACTAAACCTCTGGGATTTCCTGTGGATTCGAGTGTTAACTTGCTTTT
>CAZPKZ010000057.1:0-6443 GCA_964587285.1 uncultured bacterium
ACAAGCTTGGTCATCTCGAACATATTGACCGTACGCTTCCCGCCAAATACGGTTTGGAGAGCTGCGTCTGCGTTGATATTACGCTTGTTGGCCTGATCCTGTAAATTATTTTTCTTGATGTACTCCCACAATTTCTTGGTTGCCTCTGTACGGGGAAGCGGCTGGGATCCCACAATTTTCGCAAGATCTGCGCTTGGCTTCAACGGTTTCATAAATGCCGGGTTTGCCTTTCTTACCATTATTTCCTCCTTAAGTCGTGATTCCGTTTTAGGTTGATGATTACTTATTGTTTAACTGGGGCGATATTATAACAATTTTCACGGCCAATGATACAGAAAAATAGAAAGGAAATTTAAAGTCATCTCCTCTCGACTCTGAGCTCTTCAAACGGCAGGTTTACAATATTCGGATGATGATCCGAAACTTGCTTCACCAAAACCGTGTTCATCTCTTCAAGGGTCTGGCCAAAATGGGGCGCAAAACGATATGGCCCGTTTTTATCCCTCGGATTTGTCAAAAAGGATTTGACGAAAATCCAATCTAGACGGTACTTTCCGATGATTTCTCCAAGCGGCCTTCTAACCTGAAATGTGGTCTTATAACCTAGCGTATCCCGCTGATTGGAGTTAGAAAGCAGGCCCGATTCCCCGCCGACAGAACGCTCGGAATCGCCCCGGAAGTCAAAGGCATAACCGTCGTTAAACTTAAACTCCTCAATGGCTTTAAAAAGCCCGGCGACATAATTGGGCGCCACGACCGGAATGTGCTTGGCCGTTGGGTTTTGGAAATTTTTGGTCACATTGGAAAGTCCCCTTGTCGTATTGACCAAGAGCGCTTGCGGAAGGACACTATTGATTCCCAAGGCCAGCCAATTGGTTGGGTTCTTGGCCTGCCGCTTCACTTCGCGGACCGCAGAAGTCGGGCTTAAATCGCTTGGCGCCGAATTGAAATCCCCTGCCATAACAACCGGGTTTCGAATATTTTTAATGTAATCGAGGATTTCCCTGATCTGTGCTTCACGCGCTTTTGGCAGGCATTTAATCTCTAAATGTACATTGATGATGGAGAGCGTATCGTTTGGAAGGCCCGGCGTGTGCAGATCGACGCGCATGAAAATCCGGTTTCCGACTTTCATTTCCCGGTGAAGCTCAGAGAGAAAAACCGATTTAGCGCCGAAGCGCCTCGCCTTTTCAAGAAAGGTCGTGTGCTCTTTCTCACCCCAATACCAATCATAGCCTTGATTTCTTAAAGGAAAAATAGTGACCGATTTAATCGGATAGCGGCTGAAAACAGCAATGCCAAAAAGCCCTTTATAGCGAGCCGGATCCACACGGAAATAATCCATCGCCTCTTGATCGACGCCGCCTTCCTCTAAAGTCATGGATTCGGTTCCCAAATAGGCCGGGTCGATTTCAAGATAGGCGGCGCCGTAAGCATAATTCATGCGAAGCGCCTCCGCCAATTCCATCGGCGCGTTCACGTAATTAGAACGTTTGACGCCGATATCCAACTCCTGAGCCAACACAATATCCGCTTCAGCCAGCAGG
This sequence comes from uncultured bacterium, assembly GCA_964587285.1. Lineage (GTDB taxonomy): Bacteria > Omnitrophota > Omnitrophia > Omnitrophales > Danuiimicrobiaceae > 01-FULL-45-10b. The sequence continues at coordinate 1,548 of CAZPKZ010000057.1, forward strand.
CGCTGCTGAGAAAGAGCTTCTTGATATAGCGAAGAATTCGGAGGAGCTTTGCTCGAATCGATCATTGTCGCATATCTGTTTGAATCGGTGAAAACAGTGATCGCCCGCTTCACTTCGAAGGACTTTTCAATATTCCAAGTGGCAAGTCTTAAATTCGGCCCTAATTGCGGATGGACTCTCTGGGGCGGACGCACGCCGCTGAAATAGGCTTCATTTGAAATGACCGGCGTGGTCCAAAGTTTTTTTAATTTGACTTGGAGCGCGCCGGCCGGATATGGATTTTTAGAAAGGCTGACGAGTTCATCGAAAGTGGGAAGTTCGGGCGCTGAGTAACGGACAAAATTTGGCTCGGATTGCGCGGGCGCTTCCCGAAAAAATGGTGTCAAAAGCAAGACAAGACATCCAAATAATAGTGGGGAAATTTTCTTCAAGATCGGCCTCATCTGGCTGAACGTACTCTACGTTTAAATTCATCCCATGGGAAGTGATTTCCGGGACATTCCGTATTTTTCCCGGGGACATCCCGATGGCGGATAATACGTTCAAGCGGTATTCGGTAATGGCGCCTGAGCGTATTGACGAGAAAAATGAGCGAGTTAAGTTGGGCTTCCGAAACATAAGTCTCGGAAAAATTACCGATTAAGCAAATTCCAATTCCGTTTTCATTCATTCCTGCCGCATTCGCGTGAGCCCCATCTTCCTGTTTGACCCAACGCGGCCCGACTTCGATTTGACCCAGGCCCTTGCCCAACGTCCCGTTATCGATCACGAAGTGATATCCCAAACCATTCTCAAATCGTCTTCGGTAATGCAATTGATCAATCATACGGGCATTTCCATTGTGAGTGGCGCTGTGATGAATCACAATGTACGTCCACGGTCGGCTCCGGTATAGCGGAATGATCGATTGAGCTCTTGTGACCGCCTTTGGAATGAATAGTTTTTGCCCTACTTCAATCGCATTTGGGTTCTTAAGCCCATTGGCGGCCATAATGGTTTTGGCGTCCACCCCATACGTTTTGCTGATTCGCCACAAGGTTTCCATCCGCGCGACTTCATGAGTGAGGTCTTGACGAATGAGCGGGCCTTCACCTCCCATGACCGCCACCCCTGAGGGGCGGGGCAGGCCGGACGTACTGCATCCAAAGAAGGCCGCTAAAGCAAAGACACCGAGGATGGGAACGACATTTTTAAGGAGAAAAGACTTCATTTGCATAAGTTCAACGCTATCTCAGTTCGATGTGATGTGATCGGATGAAGTCGGAAGGGACTTAAGCTTATTTTTTGAGCGCTTTGGGAAGCTGATCAATTTTTGCTGCCAAGATAAAATCATTTTCGGACAAACCGCCAATCGAATGGGTTGACAATTCAATACGAAGTTTTCGGTAACCGGTTAAATGAAGGTCGGGATGATGGTCTTCAGACTCCGCTACTTCGGCAATTTTATCAATAAAACGAACGGCCGCAAGAAAATCTTTCATGACATATAGGCATGAAATGGCCTTGGCATCATCGGCCAATGCCCAGCCTGAAAGCTGAGCTATATAGCCCTTCGCTTGAGCCAGTGACAAAGCTTGAGCTCCTTCAGCACAAGGACGGCACTTTTTTTCCGCAAGTTTTTGATCGCTAGACGTTTTCATCGTTACTCCGGTTTTCTGCGCGGGTCTTCAAGTAAATTCCGAATCTCAAATTCCTCGGCGCCGAACTCCTTTGCGACTTCAATCGCAAGCGCGCACTCCTCATACGCCTCATTTAAAAGCGCCTCTCTTAAATAAGCGAGAGCAGTCAATTTAATGGGGTGCTTGGAGGTGCGTCTCCTCCTCCATAATTGATTCAAATCTCCGGCGCGTATCATCTTATTTTCCTCCTTTCCAAGAAAATTTCAAGCAACAAAAAAGCCCATTACCGGTGATCCGATAATGGGCTTTGTCAGTTTTACGCTGATATTGATAACTTAGGCCGCGCTGAACCCTCCAAAGCCCATAACCGCATGCTTGCAAGACAGACGGTAAGCCGTCCACACAATGTGCGGCATGATGCTTTTCGTAAAGATTGGATTCAATGGGGCTTTTTTCATCTGAAATTTCCTAACAAAGGGTATTATGCCTGACGAATACCAAAATGTCAAACACGGTTTAAACCGTTTTCCTACGCCTCGAATAAGTCATAGCTAAAACAGCCGCCAAAATGGCCAAAATCAAGGCGAAAATGGCTCCGAAATTAGAAGTTTTAGACACGGCATGAAGGGTGTAGCTAGTGAAATCATTCTCAAAATCTACCGCTCGAAAATCCCAAACCGCTGTTGATCCATGAGTCTGCGCCGCGTTGGAAGAGGTGATCTTTCCCGGAAGTGTTAACTCCGAGTGAAATTGAAACTTAGGGAGAATTTCCTCTTTCAATTTCCCAAGGGCCAATGCTTCCACTTTCTGGGGCTCAAGCACAGCAGGCGGTTCCGGCGCGCTTTCGGAAGACTCGTTTTTGAGATTCACCAAATCGAAATGCCCTTCCGCGATGTCTTTTTTGAGATCGTAAAGAAGGATGGCAATCAAATGGCGAATCTCAAACACTTCGGTATAGTGATATTCAATTGAAAAGAGGGAGCGTTTCTTTTGAATTTGAATGCGGTTTTCGGTTCCGATTTCTTTTCCAAAAGGTTCCGGAATCTTAAGTTCATCGGTAAGCGCTTTGCGTTTTTCCTCCGTCAAATCCGCAATCAGGCCCGGGGTGTTATAACGAAAATCACTCGCGAATTGATCCGCCCCCGTGAAATGGCCTACCGCATGAATGTGGTATTCGGCTTCCCCTAAGATGAGCCTGCCCGGTTTAGTTTCGGCTGTTTTAATTTCCCACTGAGGGCTGGAGGGCGGTAAAAACCGGTCGGCGCCTTCCCCGTTGATTTGCACTTCCCGATCAATCTTTCCGCTTTGATGAACGACGGTTTTAAAATTAAAACTGGTGTCATAACATCCGCTCAAAAGCAATGCCAGGAAAACGGTGAGCCAACTGCTTTTCATTCAATCCTCCTTCGTTTCCTGTATTGTATGCGAGTTCTTAAAAAATGCAAGCTGAGGATTGGCGTTTTGCCACTAAGCATCTGAGGCTCATGCCTCAGATACCGGCGGCGAAGACTATGGAAGTCTTCGTCCTTCGGTTGACAACGCCATATGGTAACCTTAGAATACTTAAATTCTATGGAAAAGACACTTCAAGAACTTGCCGCTCTCGTTCAAGGAACCGTGGTTGGAGACGGAAAAACGCTGATCTCAGGCATCACGTCCATAGAACACCTCAGATCTGGTTATCTCACTTATTTGGAAGACTCTAAAAAACTGAGAGAAATTGAAAATTCTTCCATTTCAGCTCTCGTGGTCACATCCGAAATCAGATCTTCGAAAAAACCGCTTATTCAAGTCCAAAATCCAAAACTGGCCTGGGCCGTTTTACTGAGCTTGTACGAACCACCGCGAAATTATGCTCAAACCATTTCAGAACACGCATTTATCGCGAAGACCGCGAAACTTGGAAAAAGTGTGACCGTCGAAGCCTTCGCTTTTATCGGAGAAGGAGCCGTCATCGGAAACCGTTCCGTCATCCGTGCTTATGCTTATCTGGACCAAAACACCCAAATTGGGGACGATACCGTCATTCATCCGCATGTGGTGCTTTACGCCAAAACTCAAGTGGGTAGCCGAGTCACAATCCACGCGGGCTCCATCATTGGCGCCGACGGGTTTGGCTATGTGTTTGACGGCAAAAAACAATCAAAGGTTCCGCAAGCCGGAAATGTCATCATCCGAGACGACGCTGAAATCGGCGCCTGTGTCACGATTGACCGCGCGACGGTCGGCTCGACCATCATCGGCCAAGGCGTCAAAATTGACAATTTGGTTCAGATCGCTCACAACGTCGAAATCGGCAGCCACAGCTGCCTTTCGGCACAAGTGGGAATCTCGGGAAGTTCCAAAATCGGAAATTATGTCGTGATGGGCGGCCGCGCGGGATTGGGAGACCATTGTGAGATCGGTGACGAGGCCGTTTTGGGAGCGCAAGCCGGCGTTCCCTCTAAAAAAGTGATTCCGCCCAAACAAACTTGGATCGGACAGCCGGCCCGCCCTTATGAAGAGATGCGCAAACAAGTGAGCGCGCAACTGAGAAGTTATGAAACCCAGCAGCTGGTTCAGGAACTTAAAAAAAGAATTGAGACACTTGAGAAGGAATTAAGTGAGTTGAAGGCAAGCCCCCGGCCCTAACGGGCCTTAGGCCCGGAGGGTAAGGCTTAGTGTTTTCCCACCAAACTGAAAAATTCGGCCCGCGAACGCGGATCACTTCGGAAGATGCCGAGCATCGAACTCGTCACGCAGAAAGAATCCTTTTTCTCGACACCCCGCATGGCCATGCACAGGTGAAAGGCTTCGATGACCACGGCGACACCCTTCGGCTTTAAGTGCTGCATCAAACAATCCGCAATTTGGCTGGTCAACCGTTCCTGAACTTGGAGACGCCGCGAAAAAACGTCCACGATCCGCGGGATTTTGCTGAGGCCGATAATTTTTCCGTCCGGAAGATACGCTACATGCGCTTTGCCATAAAAAGGAAGCAAGTGGTGCTCGCAAAGGCTGAAGAGGTCGATATCTTTCACCACAACCATCTCGTCATAATTTTCTTCATAAATCGCGCCGTTTAATATTTTTTCAATATCCTGACGGTACCCGCGCGTTAAAAACTTAAAAGAAGCTTCTACCCTCTTGGGAGTTTTCAGGAGGCCTTCGCGGGACGGATCTTCACCCAACAACATTAATAAATCCTTCGCGATAGACTCGATGGAGCCTTCTTTGACCTGACTGGTGACTTCGCTCATAGTGGCCTCACTTTAATATAATTTCCCGTTAAAATCAA
>CAZPKZ010000058.1:0-6355 GCA_964587285.1 uncultured bacterium
AAGGGATCGATAAGATCCTCATGAGCAGTTTTTGCGCATCGGCGCGAGTGCCAATTCTCGGCTCCGCGCGGAAGTGGAACTGTGGTTTGATGAAAAGAAATAGGAAGCCGTTAGCCCTAAGAATTCCCGGATGACTTGAGAGTAGGAATGCCGTATAATATCCCACTTACCGGCGGCTGAGAAGAAAAGCCGTAAAGCGAATATGAAGTCAAACCCAAAAAAGACTTTTAAAACGAGATTAATTTCATCTTATCAAATCGCGGTCTTTTTTTTCCTCACTGTTATTTTTTCCGCAAAGTTTGTAGCTGCCGCAACTGAAACTAAATCAACGGACGAAACCCCAAGCGCATCCTTCAGCCTTTTGGATGCGGGCCAAAGAGGCGTTCTCAAACCAGAAGCGGTTCCTAAAGCCACCTTAACACCCGCTTTCGATCAAACGAGCGGAAAGGATGTGCTCGAATTTGACTATACGCTTCCGAGCGATGTTGCTGTTAACGTATGGGCTAAGGATTTTCCGGCGGAGTTAAATGCATCATCAGTCGACATTGCAAAAGTAAGCGTCAAAGCAGGGCGGGCGGAGCAAGCCAGTCAAATTTCTATTCACTTAGAAATTAAAGGAACTGAAAATTCGCAAATGATTCAAATCCCGCTTCAACACGCGGGATGGAATACCGCTCAGAAAGCAATTGATTGGACCAGGCTCGGCACGATTAAGGAAGTTGTTTTTACGGCTACCGGGCTTTCAAAAGGTGAACCCGTTAGCGGTGCGTTATCGTTTTCGCTCGATTTTCTGAAACGGCCCCTTCCGGTGGAAGCAACGAAATCGTCCGCGCCGGCTGCATCGGCTGTTTCTGCGGTTGTTGCTCGTCCTGTCGAATCGCCAAAATCTTCTTACAGTCTCTTAGACGCGAGCCAAAGAGGTATGATCAAGTCCGATCCGGCCAGGGCAACCTTGATGCCGACTTTTGATGAGGTCGCCGGAAAAGACATACTCGAATTTGATTTTGAGATCCCAAAAGATGCTTCCGTCAGTTTGTGGGCGAGCGGTTTTTCGGAGCATCTGAAACCGCCCATCGATGCTTTGAGAGCCGGCATCCGGGTTTTTAAGGGCGAGGTGTTAAATCAAATCTCAGTAGCGGTTGAACTCAAAGGCACAAGGGCAACCCAAACAATCCCGGTCCAATTAAAATCAGGTTGGAATTCTTTCGAGAAGGCGATTGACTGGCAGACAATCGGTTCACTCGAACAAGTTGCATTGGTCGTGACGCATACCGGAAATGAAGAATCAGCTCAAGGCACTTTATCTTTCGCAGCTGATTTTGTCCCCAAGCCATCACAAGTCAAAACCGTTTCTGAAAAATTCACCTCTGTTTTCAGCCTCTTCGATGCCGGCGCGAAGGGCGTTTTCAATATCGGGCCCGGCAACGGCGCGATTACAACGGCCTTCGACGAGGCGGCCGGCAAAGATGTCTGGGCGTTTGCGTTTGATGCGCCCCGCGGTTCCCATTTGGGGATTTGGACTAAAGATTATTCGGCTGACGTGAATTCTTCGACCGTCGACGCGGTCAAGATTGGTATAACGGTACCCGACCCGAAGGTTTTGAAAGAGGCGGTGGTGAAGGCCGAAATCAAAGGCGTTAGGGACGTTCAAACGATTAAGCTGAAATTAAAGCCCGGCCGAAATTCATTTCGCGAGCCCATTCATTGGAACACGATCGGTGACCTGAAGGAAGCGGTCTTTGTGGTCAGTCCGATTGCGAGCGGCCAAACATCGGCCGGTACATTCAAGTTTGATTTGGAATTTGGAAAACTGACGTCTTTCGACAAAAACTACATTTATATTAAAACTGCGTCCGTCATCGCCTTGGCTTTCCTTATGGCGCTTTTCGCCGCTTTTCTGAACCGATTCGTTCGCAAAACCATTCCGGCGCCAAAGGAAAAAGCTAAAGCTAAAGCTAAAGCTAAAATCCCGGCATTCGCCCAAGATCTTTTCTATGGCGCGATCGGTGTAGCGATCTTGGGCCTCGTTCTCATCGTTTATTCGCTCGGCACAAAGAGCGCGCTTGAAATCCAGTTTACGTTTCTTTTAGTTGCTTTGGCGGGAGCCGGTTTGGCGGAAGTTTTGAAATTAAAGTTAACCGGAAAACATCTCACCGTTCAAGAGGCATTTCAAAATCTGCTCGCAAGCGGGCTTCTTGCGGCTGCATCGAGCCGGGTGGAAGTTTTCGCAGCGCCTGCGACGTGGGGCGGGCTGCTGACTTTTAATAAATCAGTCGCTGCGATCACGTTTTTGATTTATCACGCGTCAAATTTCATTTCACTCGTCCGGCACGGAAAGCATTTGAGGCCGATTACTGGAGCGATGATTGTAGGCGTGCCGTATCTGTTTGGCTGGATTTTACTGCTTGAAAACGCCGCGATGCTTCAAACGTTCGTCAATACCATCACCAGCGGCCTTCTGAGCGCTTGGCCTGGTGTGTGCGAAATTATCGGCCGCTTAATCATTGTCTTTTGTTTTAACGAAGCCGTCATTAATTTGATCAGTCTTGCGACCAAAGATCGGCTGGTGCCAACGATCAAAGCTCATCTATTTACTTTATTTGTCTCCCTCAGCGTAGTTTTGTCTCCCGAGATTGCGGATTTGGGATCGACCGCTTGGGTAGGAACCCTTCCGATTGCAATCTGCGCTGTCATTGCTGTGATCACCGCCGCGCTTTCCTATGCAGGGCTTTGGGGCGAAGTGTATTTAATCACCGGCATCGTGCTGGATGGGATGCGTTTGGCCGCGCCTTCATTTGAAACTATTTCCAAAAATATTTTAACCGGCATGCGAAAGGGAATGTGGTACAGCGCGATCTTAATGGGATTGATGTATACCCTGACGATCATTTTGAGTCTGCCGCCTTCTCAGTTCGTCATGAATGCGGTTCCGCTTTTCGTTGGAGTCCTGGCCGGCGCCGCCGTATTTCCGCTCCTCAAGACCATTATTGAAAGTTTCGACGGGAGCGTTCCTTTTTTCCAAAGAATGGCGTTTAGTTACCGGGACCGCATTTTATATCTGAGGGGCGCCGTCGTCGGATTTGGGTTTACCTACATGGTTCAGCATCATCTCTTTGAGTGGCAGATGCCGCCGAGAGTTCTTTTCGGTCTTGTGATCGGATTGATTGCTTCCGGAGGGATTAGCGTGTTAAGAGACGCGATCTATGCCATCCGAGGGCATGGGCGAATTCAATCATGGAGGCTTTATTTGATTGATTCGTGCTTGGGGATGTTTGTGGGAAGCGCGGGCGCGTTCTACTTAGATTCTTCCCAGGTTCCGGTGGTCATTGAAAAGTTTAAACTTTACACGAGCGCCGGTTTTGCGCCGGTCGATTACATCACCTATCCGCTCGTCAACAAATGGGGGCGCATTGATTTAGGGGTTTATACGGGCGGGGCAAAGCTTTTATTTACAGAATCTTTAGCCGGCGTGATTAACTGGTCGATTGCCGCGTGGCTTTTCGCCATCAATAAAGTTCTCCTGCAAGCCTGCTTTGAAAAAAATACGTCGCCGCTCAAATTTTTCTTCTCGAAAGCCGGTTTTGTCGAGCTGATGAATCATATGCTGTATGTATTACGGTGGGGTTTGTGGATGTCACCGATCATCTTCACTTTCTTACGGATGATGCCGCATGCCACCTGGTATAACCAAGACGGCGCCATCCGGACATTCGTGACGATCTTTAACAGTGCCACGATGTCGCCGGAAACATTTCAAACCTGGAGTTTGGAAGTTTTCGTGTGGGTTCTCGCGTTTGATTTCTTCCGGGTTTTGATTTGGATGGATCATATGGGGCTTCGCGTCGCAACGCTTGTCAATTTAAGTTTTATTGGAATGGACAGGCTTGATGAAAAGCTCGCGAAATTTATCGGGCCGGGAGCTTCGGCCCAGAGGTATATTCCGGAGGCCGTTAAGCGCTTCATGACCTGGGCGCCGCTCCTTATTCCCTTTTATCTGCCTCGGGGCGAAGCGTGGGACTATGCTTGGAATACCTCCGAGGCAATTCAGAATGCGTCGCAGGGCGGGCTTATTTCATTTCTGGAGTCACTTCCGTGGTTCGGGTTAATCCTTGTGGCCGGCCTTGCTATTTTGGCTGCGAGCGGCCTTTCCTGGGGAATTCGTGCTTTGGTCCGCCGGTCGGAGAGGCGGCGCCAAAAGACATGCGAAATGCGCAACCACGAATACCGGGTTTGTGTGAAGGAAACCGGAGAAGTTTATAGCGAAGTTATTCATAAAGAATGGTTTGATGTTACGCGGCGTGCTTATGACCTGATCGATCCGTGCGGGAGAATTCTTTTTGTGGTTGACTCGTCCCAAGCATCAGAGAATGCCAACCGTTACTGGCCCGTAGCCGGAAACTTTCCGAACGGTCAATTTCAAAAATCTCAGATTGAAAAGAGGCATGATTCGCTTGCGGTCGTCAATACGACGAACGGAGTTCGCACGACAATCGACATCCGCCTGCCGGATCCTGATGCGACATGTGAAATTTGGACCGTGACAGTTGAAAATTTGACGTCAAACGAGCGAGCGCTAAAAGTGGTGCCTTATTTGGAATGGGTTTTAAACGGCCGGCATCATGACCGTTTCCACACGCAATATGCGCGCCTGTTTCCTGAAATGGAATTTGTGAACCAAGAGAACGCGATTTTGGCATGGCAGAAGAGTTCCAAAGCCATGGGTTTTCTCGCTTCGGATGTGGCGCCGGAAGGGTTCCTCACTTCGCGAATGGATTTTATCGGGCGCGCCCAGAGTATTTGGAGCCCAAGAATTTTAGAAACCTTAGATTTTATGCCGGTTGAAGACACGCAAGGTTACCCGACTTTTGATCCCATCGGCAGTTTTCTTCTGAGTGTAGACCTCAAGGCGAATAGTTCCAAAACCATTCGGCTAATGATTGGGCACACAACGAATAAAAAAACGGCTCTCGATCTGATCCGCAATTATTTAAAACCCGAATCCGTAAAACGCGTCCGCGCTGTCTCGCCGCAAAAAAAGCTGCTTCTCATCGGACACGGTGAAATTCTACCGGGGACAACCGAGCCTTATTCGGAATTTACGGACGGCGGAAAAAAATTGGTGGTTCATACACCCTTTACGCCGAGGCCTTATGACCACGCGTTGTCGAATGAAATTCATTCGGTGATGGTGACCAACCGCGGGCTTCATACCTCTTGTAACGGTAATTCCCAGCAGAACCGCCTGACGCCGGATTGGGCTGACACCGTCACAAAGGAAATTCCGGGGGAAGCCATTTACCTTTACGATACAGATCAGAAGGAATGGTATTCGCCGACCTATCATCCATTAAACGACACGAGGGCAAAGTACCGCTCGGAATTTAGCGTGGACGGAACCGCTGTTTTCCACATGAGGCAAGGCGATCTTTCAACCCAATTGACCGTTTTTGTCCCGCCTTATGAGCCCACCGGAGTCTATTTGCTGACCGTGAAAAATGATTCTAACCGGCCGAAACGCCTGAAAGTAGCGCCCTATTTTCAAGTGATCTTATCGTTCATGTCGGGTTCATGGCCCTGGGAACGCGCCACGGAATTGAGCATCCGATGCGACAAAAAAATCGAGGCCCTTTATTTTGAGAATCCATGCAATATGTTTCGTGCCGGCTGGGCGTTTGCGACCATGTCTTTGGCCGCGGAACGGATCGAAAGTAAACGTGGAAGGTTTTTCGGCTCGGGACGCGGCGTGAAGCGCCCCTTTTTGGTTGAGAAGGGAAAGCCCGATACGAATGAGCTAATTGATCATCGCCCGATTGCGGGGTTTCTCGGCACACTTGAAATTCCGGCGGGCGGGGAAGCGACTGTCTCGGTTATTTTGGGCCAGGCTGAAAATTTTAAAGAGGCCGTGCGGATGGTTAAGAAATACAAATCAGTGGAGGCCGCTAAGGTGAGTTTAGATGAGACGCGGAAATGGTGGCTTCGATTGATGGAGACCGTCACCGTCGAATCCAACCACGCTCACTTTGACCGGTTCCATAATTGGCTCAAATATCAGGCGCTGGCGGAACGTCTTTGGGCCCGAAGGGGATTTTATCAGACGAGCGGAGCGTACGGTTACCGGGATCAATTGCAGGATACCGTCAATTTAATTTGGGTGGATCCCGCGCTTGCGAGGAAACAAATCATTCTGCACGCGTCGCACCAATTTGCCGAGGGCGACGTATTCCATTGGTTCTTTACATTGACTGACGGGCGAACCGCTTTCTCATGCCGCTCTCATGCTTCCGATAATCCCCTGTGGCTGCCTTGGGCGGTGACGGAATACCTCCAAGAAACGGGCGATGAGACGATTTTGGAT
>CAZPKZ010000059.1:0-2891 GCA_964587285.1 uncultured bacterium
GTGACTCACATCACAGACAATTCCCGAACTGGAGAGTATCCTTTCACTAAAGTATAATGAATGTGGTAATAACCGAGACGAGGAGGAAAATTATGAAACGTGTGCCGGTAAATTTTTTTGCAGTTTTGGCGATATTTGTTTTGTGCATTTATTTTGTTCCGATGTCGTTTGCAGCGGAAGATCCAGCACTCGTCGCAAAAGGAAAACAACTTTTTGAAAACAAGGAAGGGTTGAGCACTAAAATCGCTTGTATTTTGTGTCATAAAGGCGATAAAGCGATACCTGCCGATAAAGCTCAGCAATTGGGCGATCAACTTCCGGATACGATCAATAAATATGTGGTTGAAAAGGCCAAGGGAACGGCGATTGCCAAGGACAACGAAGAAATGAAAGCGCTTGAAGCCTATCTTCGGTCCGGCCAAAGCTAATTTAAGAAGTTGAGTTCCAATCGTTCAAATCTAATTCATTTGTTTGCGAGTGAGCCCTATCGGCTTTTCTTTCCTCTAGGAATTCTGATCGGTACGATCGGCGCGGGCCATTGGCTAGCTTATTGGCTTGGCTGGGTCGATTCCTACTCCGGTTTTTTCCACGCCTCCATTCAAATGGAAGGCTATATGGCCTGTTTTGTCATCGGATTTTTGATGACGGCCATCCCGCGCTTTTCCGGCACTTCCTCCGCCAGCTTAAAAGAACTTGTCACGTTTTTCGTTTTGACTTGCGCGATCGTTTTTTTCCTCTTCCGCTACCTTTGGATTCCCGCCGAATTATGTTTCACGCTTTGGCTTCTTTCATTGGCGCGGTTTATTTTCGTTCGCGTCAAGAAGATAAAACGGGCGGACGGAAGTTCAAAAACCTCACCACCGATTGAATTTGTTTGGATTCCGATCGCTATTCTTCACGGAATTTTAGGGTCTGTCGTCCTGATTTTTTATCAGCTTAAGATGACTCCGGTTTGGATGGGCGATGTCGGGGAAGACATGGCTTTTCAAGGATTTATCTTAGCGATTGTCGCCGGCGTCGGAGGTTTTCTTGCGCCGCGGCTCATGGGACGATTTGAAATGGTAAAGCCATCTGAGGTTTGCGCTTTGGAAGAAGTAGCTCGCAGGAAAAAAAGGAGTTTGTCGGTCCATCTTACATTAGCGGTATTGTTTTTTCTGAGTTTTTGGCTGGACATGCCAGGACGTGAGGCCTGGGCTCATGGCCTAAGAGCGCTCGTTATAACGGCGGCGCTCGTGTGGTCACGCGCGCTTCCGCTTCCTCCCAGAACTCCGGATTTTTTTGTGAAGCTCCTTTGGATTTCTCTATGGATGGTTCCGCTCGGCCTTTGGCTTACTGCATTTTTTCCCGCCCACGAGAAAGGGATGCTTCATTTCACCTTTATCGGCGGCTTTAGCCTGATGACCTTCGCGATCGCTACGATGGTGGCCTTAAGCCACGGAGGCGAATCGGCCATTTTGCGCCGCCCCCTTTTAGTTTTACGGATTGTTTTTACCGGCGTTATTCTCACTCTCGGTTTTCGCGTTGCCGCCGGATTTTATGCAACCCTCTTTTTCCCCTTTTTGGGGCTTGCTGCCTCGGTTTGGATTTTGGTAGGAGCGAGCTGGCTTTGTTTTATTGCTCCAAGAATCCTTCGGATTCCTGAAGGAGACCCATTTGAGCGTCAGCACGAGGAAATGAAAGAGCGCGTTATTCGATTAAACCGCGGGGAAAATTGAATGGAAACGCGAATTACGACTTGCGTTCGAGCTGGAGGATGTGAAAGGAAAGCGACACTTCAGCCAGCATCAAGAGCGAACCCAGCAAAACCAGGGTGAGGCCAAGCAAAAAACAGGAGAGCGTCAGGTAGATAAACTCGGAATCGGTGTAGTTATTAACAAAAAGAAACACCGAAGTGGCAATAAAAGAAATAATCGCAGCGTAAGTTAAGACAATCGCGTTTTTGACATAGCCGGCCCGTTTGAACAAACGTACCAGCTGCTCTTTTAAATTTTCAAGGCGCTCGTCTTCGCCAACTTCTCTTTTTGACTTTTGAGCCAGCAGACGCTTTTCCTGATTCAAAGCTCGGAAGCGGTTGAACAAATTTGAAAATTTGGTTTGATACCCCAGCAGCAGAAGGGCAGAACTTGAGATCATGATGCCCGGTGCCAACATATACTGAATTTGTTGGACCAAGCTTGAAAGTTCCATCGCAGGCCGCGGCCTTTGCTTTTACCGGGTCGGCTCTGAAGCGAGTGGTTTCCCTGTGATCGGGCACATTTTTCCGCCCATTCCCCACATTTTGCCCATCATGGGAGAATATGAGTAACCGCCTTTGGCGCATTGGACGCTGTAGTAAACCGTGCACAAAGCGCCGAGCAGGCTGAAGATCATAATGAATCCGCCAACAATCCGGCCCAATTGTCTGACGGATCTTTTGGCGTTGGCGCTTGCTTCCGCGAAAATCTTAAAACCGAAACCCAAAGCAATTAAGAGCAAAGCAGTTTGCATATCAACCCCCATGGTTGCTCAAATCATATAACATTTGAATCGAATTTTCCACCTTTCTGATGCGTCCGGAGGGAGGCAAAATTTTTCGTTTGTATTTGAATTTGATGGTATAATGCCCCGATTGAAGTAACACCCAACCCAAGGGAGGTTGCGCATGCTAAAACAAGCATGTTTTCTCTGTAAAATTGTAGGTGCTCTTGTGATTATCGGTGCCTTAAATTGGGGGCTTGTGGGTCTTCTCGACTTGAATTTGGTGGAACGGCTGTTTGGCGTGGCCACAACGGTAACCCGAGTGGTTTACGGATTGGTTGGCCTGGCGGGACTCGTCATTCTTGCCAGTTATTTTACGGTTTGTCCTGCCTGTAAAAAATCCTAACCAGACATTTCGAATAAAGAGCCGTCTT
>CAZPKZ010000059.1:2991-6261 GCA_964587285.1 uncultured bacterium
GTTTGTCCTGCCTGTAAAAAATCCTAACCAGACATTTCGAATAAAGAGCCGTCTTAACTCAAGACGGCTCTTTTCTTATTGAAGGAATCTAGCGAGTCAATAACCAATGAGCGCGCTATTACATCTTTCCAATATTCATAAGCGATACGGAGCTAACGTCATTTTGGAAGAGGCGACCGCTACGTTCTCGAAAAATCAAAAGATCGGTGTCATCGGAAGAAACGGCGCCGGCAAATCTACGCTCTGCAAGATCATCATCGGCCAGGAAGAGATGGATGAGGGAGAAATCAGCAGGAATTCAGAGTTGAGACTGAATTATTTGGAACAGCATGACCCGTTTAAAGAAACTGAGACGGTGCTTGAGTTTTTAACTCGATATACCGGGAAAGAAGAATGGGAATGCGCCGAAATGGCGGGGAAGTTTCAATTAAAGAATGAATCACTTGAGCACAAAATCTCGGCGCTCGCGGGAGGCTACCGCACACGCGTCAAACTGACCGCGATGCTTTTGGGCGATCCGAATTTTTTGATTTTAGACGAACCCACCAATTACCTGGATTTAAGCACGCTGATCCTTCTTGAAAATTTTCTCCAGCGTTTTAACGGCGGGTTTTTGATTGTTTCCCATGACCGCGAATTTCTCAAAAGAACTTGTGACCATACGCTTGAAGTCGAAGACGGCCGCCTCGTTCTTTATCCCGGAGATATCGAGGAATATTTTGAATTCAAAGAAACGCAGCGCACTCACAAAGTAGCCCACAATAAGACCGTTGAGAAAAAACAGGCCCAGCTTCAGGAATTTATCGACCGCTTCCGCGCCAAGGCTTCCACGGCTTCCCGCGCGAAATCGAAGATGAAGCAACTTGCGCGGCTTAAAACGATCGAGATTGCTCATCACACGGGAAATATCCGGATTAGGATCCCCCCTGTCGAACGGAAAGCGGGAATTGCGCTTTTTTGCGATCATTTGGCGGTCGGATATCCTGAAAAACGCGTTGCGGAGAAAATTAATCTGCAAATTGACCGCGGCGCTCGGGTCGCGGTGTTGGGAGATAACGGCCAGGGGAAAACCACGTTTTTAAAAACCATTGCCGGCGATCTCAAACCCAAAGCCGGCAGTTACCGCTGGGGCACGGGCCTTGAAGTTGCCTATTATGCCCAGCATGTACTCGCGATGCTTCATCCTGAGGATGAAGTGTTTACCCATCTTCAAAGAGAAGCGGCGGAAGGAGTCACGACTCAGGATATTTTGAATATGGCGGGATGTTTTTTATTTAAAGGCGACGATGTCCGCAAGAAAGTATCCGTGTTAAGCGGAGGTGAGAAAGCGCGGCTTTCGCTTGCCGGGCTTTTGCTTAAGAAAAGCCACGCGCTTTTACTGGATGAACCCACCAACCATTTGGATTTTGAGACGGTGGAGGCGCTTGGAACAGCGCTTCATCGTTATACGGGGACACTTTTTTTCATCAGCCACGACCGCACGTTTGTGAATTTAGTGGCCACCGAAATTCTTGAGGTTAAGGACGGCCGGATTAACCGTTATCCGGGTTCTTACGAGGATTTTGTCTATTACCTGGAAGTCAGGGCAAGAGAAGAATTTTCGGAAGGGCATTCAAAGCCGGATCAGAGCGATTTTGAAGTCACGCCGAATTCTGAGGCCGGGACGGTTCGAGACGTTCAAGAAGATAAAAAAGCGCCTGAGGAAAAAAGCGATTATCTGGACCGCAAAAAAAGAAAATCAGAAATTTCAAAAATTCAAAATGAAATGACGAAATCTGAAAGGCGGCTTGAACATTTTACGGAAGAACGCGACCATCTTTTGGCGGAAATTAAAAAGAATCCTTTCCATTATTCCAAACCCAGGAATGAAAAACTGAAGGCGCTGACCATCTCCATCGAGCATGAGGAAGCCGAATGGCTTCGGCTCCAAACCGCTTTAGAGCAATTGGAAAAAGGCTAACGCCGGCCATTTAACTGTTAATATTTTAATATATTGTAATATTTAAGAATTTGTGATATATGATTAACCATATGTCATTTAATCCAACATACCCCTATGACCTGCCGTTATTGCCGCCAAAGATCAACTGGCGGAATCCGCTTTGGGTAGATTTGCTTTTAAGAGCAAGAACTGAGCTCGGAGAACTAAACGGGTTTAGTTTTGCCGTTCCGAATGCCATGCTTCTGCTTTCTCCCGCGATTCTTAAAGAATCTGTAGCAAGTTCAAGCATAGAGAATATCAATACGACACTGGTAGAAGTCCTCCAAAATCAACTTTTTCCGGAGGCAGAGCAAAAAGGCCCCGATAAAGAAGTCTTGCATTACCGGAATGCTGTCTTGTGGGGGTTTCGTAATTTAGATTCTCTTTCGCTTTCGACACGGCTGATTCTGGGAATTAAAAAACATCTTCTTCCAGATTCCCATGAAGATTACCGAAAACAGCAAAATCGGATTCAAAATAGCACGACCGGTGAAGTTTTATATACGCCGCCGCTTTCGACGGATCTGCCGAAGCTAATGAGCAACTGGGAGAATTTTGTGAACGAAAAAGGGGCCGAGGCAGTAGACCCGGTGGTGAAATGCGCCGTCGCTCATTATCAATTTGAAGCCATTCATCCCTTTAATGATGGCAACGGCCGGACAGGACGTATTCTGATGGTGCTCAACCTGATTCAAGAAGGGTTGTTGCGGCTTCCCATTCTTTATATCAGCGAATATATCAATAAAAATAGAAGCGATTATTATCGTTTGCTCAGGGGTGTAACGACGCAAGGGAAATGGGATGATTTTATTTTTTTTATGATCACTGGTTTTTACCTTCAAGCAAAAGAAACCAAGAATACGCTCTTTAAAATCAAGGATCTTTTCTCGGGTTTAAGGGAGGAAATAAAAAAAGATCATCGCAAAATATACTCGGCAGATCTTGTGGAAAAATTGTTTACCTACCCGATTATTACCCCTGTGAAACTTGGCACCGAACTTGGAATCCATTATACCACTGCGAGCAGGCATCTTTATCAACTTGCCAAGGCCGGAATTTTAAAAGAAGGCAAATACGGCAAATATCATTTATTTGTTAATGAGCGATTGCTTAAGGTGATGAAGAAATAAAATAGACTATGATTTCCGAAGCGTTTTCAAGAATTCTAATCGATCAAGCCCTAGAGACTTCCGGTTGGGACCTAAGCAAACAAGTTCGTTTTGAACTTGCGACCTCTACCGGCCGCGCGGACTATGTTCTGAATGGCAAATATGGCCCCTTATGTGTCA
>CAZPKZ010000060.1:0-6228 GCA_964587285.1 uncultured bacterium
CACAGCAAAAATAGGCTCACCGCTAGAAATTCTCATCAAATAGACAAAAAAAGTTTCTCCTGCGGCTGGTCGAGCCCAACGCGGCGGAATATATGAATTTGGGATAAATCCTCTGATGCCCTTGTAATCAACCACCGCGCCCCCCTGATTCATTCCGGAGAAAGTAACCTCGACGCGGCGATATTTCCACTCCACCGCCTGGTTAATGAATTCAAGCTCTTCTTGTGCTGTCGCGGTACTCACCTTGGGTTTATTCTCAACATGAGACACTTGAATACTTGGCGGCATTTTCTTAGGTTCGGTCAGCGCGCTCATGACCGCTTTATGTTCATTTATCGCTGCCAGCGCAAGAAGCTGAGCCTCGCTTTCTTCCTTACTTTTATGTTGAAGCCAGTCATCAATGCCGAACGCTTTTCTCACATCTGGGTTAAGTGCGGAAAAATCTTTGCCCCATTTTGGGTCACGTGGCTGATGCAAAAATTGAGTAGTCATACCGCTATCAGAAATCATTACTACGCCAGGTTCTTCCAAGGGGGGTTTCCCGTAATCTAAGATAGTAAGCAAATAAAAAAATCCGTTTTGATCCCAAGCCGCCGCGAGTACATCGATGACAGGAACCGAACGGGTGCGAAAATTAAGCCTAATTTCCCCATCGTCATCACGTCCGATGGTTACATCATCCCATGAGAACCATTTATCCCGGCTGTTAAATACTTGTTCTATTTGTTCAAAGAACATTGAATGACTTTTAAAAACTTTGCCCAATGCGGTTTTTTCATCCAACTTTAAAATCGGCATCATTGAACCGCTGCCTCGCAATGACGGATTTTGGCGCGCCTCCCCGCGGCTCAAAATAGGAATATTGTTTTCTATCATAAAAATATTGACTTTTTTAATAAACCCTTCTATAGTCTCTCGTAACAATCTGAGTGGCAAAGGAGGATTTTCCGTAGTATGATTACGTTTGACGAATCGAGTAAGGAATTTATTGCGAGGAACATCACGGACATCGGCAAAGCGATTCTGACGGTTGGATTCGCCAGTTATTTCTTTGAACGGTTGCCTGTTTATTTGCGGATTGGGTTTATCTTTATCGGAGTAAGTTGCTTCATCCTTGGCGTATTGATTCATGCCATGAGAAAAGGAGGAGGAAAATGATCGCAATTCTTGCAACACTCCTATTAATAGGAGTTGTCCTAGGCCTACTATACTGGGATAACCGACGCCGAAAACATTCCCATTGAGGGAAGAAGAAACCCCATTAGTTGCCTGCCCTAAATTTTTCCGCACTTCAGAACGGTGGGAAAAATATTGATTCAAAACGTTTTTGATTTGAGATTGCTGATCGGCCGGAAGAGAACTCATTTCCTTCGAAGCGGCGGCGACATCTCTTAGTTCAGCCCTCCTCTTCGGCGGCCACATCGTGAAAATGACGTAGCTTCTTCCATGGTCCTGCCAAACAATTTTTTCGACATAAACTTTAATCTTTTGGTCCGGAGAAAGAGGGTAAGCTTTGGGATCTACAAAACGGTTTGGAATTACGCCAAAGGAAATGTCTTCATAGCTAACCCTAAACCCTGTATTGTGAAGCGTGGGTCCAACAACTTTGACTTCAAGCTGATCGCCGCTCTTAAGAGCTTTTTCAACTGCATGAAGCGCTTCTTGGCGGGCCCTATGATTTTGAGGCGCATTTCGGTGATGCTGTATAGCTTGTCCGCCCGGAATAGAAAATACCCACTTCAATCTTCCTGGCCTCTTATCTGCATCACGAAGTACGGCAGGAAATACTTGATTTTGTATTCTATCAATAGCGCCGGCAAACTGAATCCTATCAAGAGGTAAAAATTCCCTTGGCCCCAACCCTCCGGGAACAAATCCTTGGATGCCGGTTAATTGATGCTCATTCCCTAAAACTTCTATTTCATAACCGAAGGCGAAGTGTCGCGGATCTTCCTTGTTTTCGATGATCCTTTTAATTTTGACAAAAAATATTTTTTGCCGGTCGCGGCGGTCTATCTGCTCCTCAGCTTCCAATTGCTGAAGAATTAATTCGTTGGTTGCGCGGAGCTCAGACTTCGCGGCGGCCGGCGAAAAGGGCAGAGCGAGTTCAGGCAGAGGCGTTGATTTTAAATCAAATACATAAGCCGGCGGACCAGTTGCACGGTGAACTTTTTCAAAGCCCGGGAAATCATCGAAGAAACCGCTCGAGGTAACATCCACCACACCGAGCTGGCTCCCACGATTTGCCTTGACCCAATAGAGAGCGAGCATGACGAGAATCCGTTTGATATCGTGTTGTTCATATCCAATATTTACTGCCAACGTAGGATCAGGAATACGCTTGGAACCGTTGAATGACCGGGCCGTTTCATTTAAACGTCTTCGAAAGTTTTCATCCTCCCGTCCCACAAAAAAATCGAAATGGCCCGCATGAAAATGGATCTTTGGATCGCTTAGATCAAACGCGTGAAGGCTCATTTGCCCTCCGCTCGTCCACGAAATCGTCTTCTGGTCAAAACCGAATGTTTTTCCATCCTCAAAGACAAGCCTGAGAGAATCTTTGGAAAAAAGAAAACGGCGGAACGAATCCCGCAGAGGTTCTTCAGCCCGGCTGATTATTTCCTCAACATTGGTGCGCGGCTCGGACTTTGCCGGCCTCGGCAAACGCCGAGCAGTGCTTGAGGCCGCTCGACTCAAGCGCAGCTCCGCCTTCGAAGTGAACGACTTCGAAGGACGGACAGTGCTTGCCCTACCGGGCAAGCGCAGCTCCGCGCGGGTTTCGGCTGTTTGCGCCGGCGGCACGAAAATCACCGCATCTTGAAGATTCGCTTGGTTCGCATATCGATAGAGAAGGCCTTGCATGTGTACTTCCTCTTCTTCTGCGGCGATGTTCACATTCATTATTTTGTCATCAATCAAAAGCCATTCCGAGGGGCTTAAGTCTGCTCTTTTTGCAAGCAACGGTTTGAAAGCCTTGCCTTCAGGATCTTGTTTGCGAGCATGGACCATCAGGGATGTGAAAATATGATCCTTGGGAATCTCAGGCAAATATCTTCTGACGTTACTAATCACCCGAGCATCCGACCCGGTTCCTCCGTACTGATCCGAAAGAACAAATAGATCAATCCCCAGCTCTTTTAATTCACGCACGAGCTCAACGGCGCCGGGTGCGGGAACTTCTCCTGCAACGTATGCCTTGTAATATTCCTTAGAGGTAACTACAATCGCAAGGCCTGTTTCTTCCGAAAGCATTTGATTGAGTTGTTCTATGTATTTCTCGAAATTTGTCCTCGAATCGATTCGCATCGCCTCATTACGGACTTCGCGGATCGCGGGGTCATTCGAAAATACCTGATCGAATGAGGCAGCGGCTTGACGACTGTCCATTTCTGTTCCATGTTTCCTTTTATACGCCTCGGTTATTCTTTGAATATATAAATCCCTCACTTCCTCAAATCCTTCCGTAAAAAATAGCACGCCGTCGTAATCAAAGATGACCGCTTTTGCCGAGATGACCCGGGGAAGAAAGTCAAAAAAATGCTCGACAATCATTCGATCCTGAGACGCCCGCTTGCTCAACTTAGGATAGTTCCTGCTAAAACGATCGACCACGGATTTCCGATAGGACAAAAGAGATAAATGATCAAATGTGAGACCTTGATCACTATATTCCTTTGCCGCTTTCTTCGTGTCATTAATGACCGCGGTTGCGGCCGGGCTCATATAGGCCATTCGATTTTGATAATAATCAATCCAGCGATTCACACGGTCCCAACCTTTTAAACCTTCTTGACGAATCCGAGCGTTAATCTCTCGAATCTTGGCATTCTGTACCGCGGGGCGAATGACTTCGCGCCGCTGGCGTTCACCAATTTCCGGCGACCACAAATGAGGTACCGGCGGCCCAAAATTTTTTCTCGCTGCCATACCCAACCGCTCCCAGAAACCCGGGGCGAACTTGGGATTGGGCCTCAAACTAGAAATGGATGTATGAAGGACGTTTCCTTCCAAATCGATCACTTTATGCTTCCATTTTCTTTTCGGCTGTTGATTGATAAAGCCGCCGCCATCTTCCGGCCGCTCCGAATTTCCTTCGAGGCGTTTCTCATTTTCTTCAACTTTTTCTTTAATCCTCTGGATTTCCCTCTGAAGCCTTCCGAGTTCATCCACTTTATTTCTCAGCGTCGCTAAAAAGGCTTGCCGTTCCAGATCTTTGATTCGGTCTTCAACAAAAACAGGTTTGCGTTGGACGATCACGAGCCCCAATTTGAGACTGGTTTCTTTTTCTTCCGTGATCACCTTCACTTCTCTGCCTCCAAAATCGACCTCGCTAAAGTCGGCAAAAATTCCCCTGCCGCGCATCCGAATCTGAGCGATTTGATTTAAATCATCTGGCATATATCCTAAGGTTCCGTCCGGCAAGATCTTTCCCTTCACATGATATTCACCTCCTAAATCATAAACGTGTATCTCCCCATCAGAAGGGTCCTTCACCGTTCGGAAGTGAACCAGTTCATTCTGGTGTCTCGTCAACACTTCAAATAAGACCTGCCTTCTTGAGCGATCTGTTTTCTCTTGAATAATGCGAGCGGCGCCTTTTTCCTTAAACTCCTGTCTTCGGACGCCAAAATCTTCGGCAATGAAAGGAAATTCGTTGTTGATCACATCCGCCACTTCTTTCTCGCCGAGACTATTATCTTGGGCCGCTAAAAAGATCGCGTCTTCACGGTTTTCCGTCGAACCCACTCTCACCCACAACTCCTTTGAGGCCTCAACCGCGCTCCGCTGCTGAGCCACCCATGGTTCTTCATCATAAAACGCCCGGAGCCGATGCTGTGTATACTCTTCTTCGGTGAGCACCGCATCGACCGGATTGTATCTGCTGACTTGGCGGGGCAGCCTGTTTCTGGAATCCGCCTCAAAAATTAAGATCCCATCAAAACCCTTCTCCGAAGGAAACAAGGACCAATCCAAAAGATAAAGATCATGACTGGACGCCTTAAAATGGATACGGATATCCGCAAATTTTCCGGCTTCAACCGTTTGTTGCTTGGAAAGATCCGGCTTCGTCGGATGAATATAGGTCAAATCAAACGAATGACGCTCGGGATCGATCACCATATCGTGCGCAGTCACATGATCCCGCACGGGACCCTTAACCCGAATTTCGAAATGATGCTCCGCTATTTTTTTTACGGTGATGCCGATATATTTTGAAAAAAATTCGGTACGCGTGTGGACATCATCTTCAGAAAAAAACCGATTCCCTTCCTTAAACACTAACTTCCACCGGGGGTCTCCTTCTACCGCCATTTGGAACGCGCCGCGATCGACCGGCTCGTCCGTAATTTCCGCGACAAGGTCATCTTTGAGCAAGACGACTCGGTCGTCCGAATCCAAACTCTGAATTTTTTGGCGGAAGACAATTTGAACTTTGTTCTCCGGGCTCAAGCGCAGCCGAAGCCTGCCTCTGGACGTCCAATCATAAAAGGTGAGAGATTGATCGAAAAATGTCTGTTTTTCAGAAGGAATTTGTTTCCACACCCCGCGCCAAAAACGGGTGTGGTCCTGCTCATCGAACTGACGGTGAATGTAAGGAGAAATCTCGCCGTTGATGTCGTAAGGCCTGAAGCCATGGCGCGTCAGTTCCTCATTAAGATTCTCAACAGGCTGCACAAAATCCTTTTTCAGCCGGTCTTCGATCATTTCCCGTTCGGCCGCGATCGTAAGCGTGTCGTATTTTTCTTTTTCCTTCTCGAATTGAGGAAATCTTTTTTTAATCTGGGCTAAATGTGTCGCAAGCAGCTTCCCGTCACTCATCACCAAATCAAGCGGCGCAAGCTCATAACGAGACCGGTCGCCTTCGATGACAACAACGCGCCTAATTTTTGCCCGATGCAAGTCTGGGTCATTTCGAAGGCGCTGCGCCAGAACATGAGCGTTCGTTGTTTTGGATGTGCCATTCGGCCCCGTGATTAATAATGTGGTGGCTCTGCCCTCTTTTTGATTCTTACGGAAACGCTCTCTGACGCGGTCCCGAACTTCAGGCCAAAGCTCTGTTTGAGAAGGGCCTTTCTTCGTTATTTTGGAGACGATCGTTTGTGCGCGTGTGCGAAGTTCTCCTATGCCATCCTCCGAAGCGTCCTGCTCGGTTCTCAGTTCCGAGCGCCGTCCGCCCAAAACGCGGTTATGTTCCTCCATGACCCTAATCATCCCGCTCGGCCCTTC
>CAZPKZ010000061.1:0-1215 GCA_964587285.1 uncultured bacterium
TTCCCGCGAAAGCGGGAATCCAGACGGCTGGATCCCCGCATGCGCGGGGATGACATATTCACTTTATTCATAAGCATATCGGTAAATCCGTTTCTTCGGAATTCCCGGGCGGTTCGCCCAGTAAAGGAGGATGAGCGCGATGATCAATAGCGCCACCGAAATCACAAAATTTTCAGGTGCATCCAATTTCACCCAGACGCCGGCCACAAGTAAATTGACGAGGGAAAGCGGCAGCAGAAATTTCCAAGCGAACCCCATCAATTGATCTACCCGGAGCCTCGGAAATGTGCCGCGAAACCACATCATCACAAAAATGAGCGCATAGGTTTTGATGAAAAACCACACCCAGCTCGGAAGCCACGGCCCTTGCCATCCGCCGAGATAAGTGGTGGCTACGATGGCCGAAATGGAAAAGGTGTTCATGAATTCGGCCATATAAAAAAGCGCGAATTTCATTCCGCTGTATTCGGTGTGAAATCCGGCAACGATTTCGGATTCTCCTTCCGGGAGGTCAAACGGCGTGCGGTTAACTTCGGCAACTCCGGTGAGGAAAAAAATAAGAAATCCGACAATGCCCCACGGTGTCAAGATAAACCAATTCCAGCCGCTTTGAGCTTCTACGATCGAGACCGTAGAAAAAGAACCGACGGCCAGAAGAACCGGAACTACCGAGAGCACCATCGGAATTTCATAAGAGATCATTTGCGCCACCGAACGCATTCCGCCCAAAAGCGAGAATTTATTTCGCGATCCCCACGCCGCAACAAAAATCCAAATAGTTGTCGTCGACGATAAAGCGAGGAAAAATAAAAGCCCGATTGAAAGATCCACGGCTACCATCCCGCGTCCGAAGGGAATGACCGAAAAAATAAGAAGCGCCGGAATTACAATCACAACCGGTGCAAGAAAATGGGCGAATTTATCCGCCCCTTGAGGAATAATGTCTTCTTTCGTAAGCATTTTAACGCCATCTGCGATCGGTTGCAAAAGCCCCCACACTCCAACACGGTTTGGGCCATATCGATTTTGAATCCGGCCCACCAATTTTCGTTCCAAAAGCGTAAGATACATCATCGTCACAGGACCGAAAATGGCGATGGCTGTAATCGTGATTAAAATCGAAAGGAGGATGATCGTCCAATTCGGAAGAAGGGCGCTTGCCCAATCCAGAATTAATTTTTTCGCCAGCACAAAAATTTGATCGATGGTTTGCAT
>CAZPKZ010000061.1:1315-3599 GCA_964587285.1 uncultured bacterium
ATCATCGGTCGACTTCTCCAAGCACAATATCAACGCTGCCGAGAATAATAATCGCATCGGCGACTTTTTGCCCCAAACACATATCTTCTAAGACCGTTAGATTAATGAAGCTGGGCGCGCGCACGTGATATCGGTAAGGTTTTACGGTTCCGTCGCTCACCAAATAAAATCCCAATTCTCCTTTCGGAGCCTCAATCCGCCCGTAAACATCGCCTTTGGGCGGCTTAAAATTTCGAGGCGATTTTGCGCCGAGCATTCCCGCTTTGGTGATAAATTCTCCGTCCGGGATTTCTTTGATGGCTTGATCTAAAATTTTGATGCTTTCGCGCATTTCGAGGATTCGGACGTAGTAGCGGTCATACACATCACCGTGCTCGCCGATCGGCACTCGGAATTTGAAGCGGTTGTAGATTGAATATTCATCTACCTTTCGAATGTCGTACGGCACGCCGGAAGCGCGGAGCATGGGGCCCGAGATGCCGGCATTCACGGCAAGTTCTTTGGAAAGGACGCCCACATTTTGACAGCGGGCCATTAAAATCTCGTTTTCGCTTAAGAGTTTTTCGAATTCGTCCAAAAATTTGGGATACCGATTGATAATTTGACGCACGCGCGGGATAAAATCACTCGTCACATCGATCTTGACGCCGCCAAAGCGGAAATAATTGCACATCATCCGGCTCCCGGCAACCGCTTCGAACAAATCCAAAATTTTTTCGCGTTCGCGGAAGGCGTACAAAACCGGCGTAAAAAATGCGCCGAGGTCATTGAGTAAAAATCCAATGAGGAGCGTGTGATTCACCAAGCGGGTGAGTTCGGCCATGATCACGCGAATATATTGAGCCCGTTCCGGAACTTCAAGGCCCGCCAATTTTTCCACTGCAAGCGCATAGGCGAAATTATTCGACATGGAACAAATATAATCGAGCCGATCGGTGTAGGGCATGCTGCCGAGATAGGTCATATTTTCGGCGAGTTGTTCATGATTCCGATGAAGATATCCCATCACGGGTTTGAGTCTTTTGATCGTTTCTCCGTCAAGCGTCACATTCATTCGAAACACGCCGTGCGTGCTCGGGTGCTGAGGACCGAGGTTCACCTCAAGCGTTTGCGTTTCAAAAGCCGGCGCTTCTTTTAATGTGTAATCCATTAGAATTGCTCCGGGGGACGGTCTTGATCATCCGGAATATAATTTTTTCTCAAGGGATAATGCGCAAAACCTTCCCACATCAAAATGCGTCTGAGATCGGGATGCCCTTCAAAGTGAATTCCGAATAAATCATACGCTTCGCGCTCTTGAAATTCGGCGCTCCGCCAAATGGGAGTCACCGAAGGAATCGCACTTTTTTCCGGGTCGGTTCTCACTTTGACGGTTAAAGGCCCTTCTTTTTTTTCGATCGAATATAAATGGTAGACCGCTTCTAAGTAATCTTTATAGTCAACGCCTGTCACCGAAGAAAGAAAATCTAAAGCGTAATCAGGACTTTCTTTTAGAAATTTCGCGATTTCGAACCACCGTTCTTTCAGGATGATAAGGCTCTTGCCTTCCACGGTGACTTGAGTGCCTGAAAATTTACTTTCGATCTCTTGTTTGATTTCTTCAATCGTTTTCATCCCACCACCTGACTTCGGCCGAAAGGGCCGATGGCTTGCTTGAAGTTAATTTGATCCGCCTTCGGCGGATAGTCAGGTGGTGGGATCATACCTTCCCTGTAGTAATTTTCCGCTGTTGGCGAGGCGTAAAAACTTCGGGGTTATAAGGCGGATTCAACCCGTTCGGGCCAAATTCCGGAACCGGAAATTCGCGCTTCAGCCCCTTTTGATACCACTCGGTTTTTTGGATTTCCTGCGAATCTATTTTCTCCTGAAGTTTCATCAGGCCGTGAAGCAAGGCTTCCGGTCGCGGCGGACAGCCCGGAAGATGAACGTCTACTGGAATGTAGCGGTCGATTCCTTTGAGGACATTGTAACCGTCGATAAACGGCCCGCCGGCAATGGAACAAGCGCCCATCGTGATGCAATATTTCGGCTCCGGCATTTGGTTGTACAGCCGGACCACTTGCGGCGCCATTTTTTTGGTGACCGTTCCGGCCACAATCATGAGATCGGCCTGCCTCGGCGAAGGGCGGAAAAGTCCCGCGCCGAAGCGGTCGATATCGTAGCGCGCGCAGGCCGTTGCAATCATTTCGATGGCGCAGCAAGCAAGGCCGAATTGAAGCGGCCAAATCGAAGAGCGCCTTCCCCAATTGTAAAGGTCTTCGATCGTCGTCACAAAAATGCCGCT
>CAZPKZ010000061.1:3699-6212 GCA_964587285.1 uncultured bacterium
AAGAGCGCCTTCCCCAATTGTAAAGGTCTTCGATCGTCGTCACAAAAATGCCGCTCTTCTGGAGTTCGCTTTTTAGATTTTCATCAACAGCAGAAACATTTGATGTAGTTTTCATAGTTTTGTTGTCATTTCCATTCCAGCACATTTTTTTTCCACGCATAAACTAAACCAAAACCCAAGATTGCTAGAAAAATCAGCATTTCCACGAAGGCAAAAAGCCCCATTTGTTTGTAAGCCACCGCCCATGGATAAATGAAGATCACTTCAATATCAAAAATAACGAAAATGAGGGCGTAAATGTAGTACTGCA
The DNA here is from genome assembly GCA_964587285.1 of uncultured bacterium. GTDB lineage: Bacteria > Omnitrophota > Omnitrophia > Omnitrophales > Danuiimicrobiaceae > 01-FULL-45-10b. The sequence goes on from CAZPKZ010000061.1 coordinate 4,010, forward strand.
CCTTAAATTGAACCCAGGAATCTCCTTTGGTTTCCATGCCGCATTCATAACTGGCTAACTTAACGGAACTCGGCTTTTTGGGTGCTACAAAGTACGCCAAAAGGAGAGGTAAAAGAGGGAAAGCGATTGCGACGAGCAGGAAAATTCCAAGAAACAGATAATGATATTCATAAGAGGCTGATGACACGGCCATTTCTCCTTAAACTGCCAGCTTATAAGAAATTAATGGCTATGTCAAACGGGGAGTGGAACTTTCTAATTCGGTTGGCAGATTCCAGAGTTCTTGGAATTGAGGATGAATTGAGTAGAGTTTGTTCAGTTCTTTTGAGAAAAAACCATTCGTTAATGCATCGATATTTGCCGTGAGCTCTTCAATCCGCAGAAGGGCCACGGAGCGATCTAAAGGATTTGACGGCGGATTGAGAATAAATTCCACTTGAGACCGGCGCCGTTCAAAATAAAGCCGCGTGATTTCGCTTAAAATATCGTCCCGAAGTTCAATCATGAGCTTTTCGCGCGAATCAATCGAAGTCTGCGCCGTGTTCCAAATGAAATCTGCAAGATCCCAATTCAAATCAAAATCCCAGCCTCGGCTCGTGTCCGGCGGGCCGATGATGTAACGGTCAGGATCATTCGTGCCGCCGCGGTCTAGATCGACCGTATCACCTGTGGAGAAACTTTTGCCGACAGAAAAAGACGGAATCAACGCCCGGAGCCGCGAAGCCCATTGCCACCGCCGTGTTTTCCAATTGCTGACATTGGCATAACGGATGGCTTGTTTTTGAATCATGGCGATCGGTGGTTCCGATTGAATAAGCTCGGCTAGTAGTTGCAAGCGGTGTTCTGAAACCGGCGGCATTTGAGGAAGCTCAATTTCTGGGGAAAGTATAATTTGATATGCGCCGCCGTCTGTGGCGGCATAGAGCATTTCCGGATCGCTTGAGACGATCGCAAGTTTATGAATTTTTGTGGATCGAAGCCCTTCGTTGAGTTCCTTCCAATGTTTTCCCGAAACGTCATAGACATACACTCCTTTTTCCGTCGCCGCAAAGAAGGAATTAGTTTTTTCCGAATAAATGAGATCTAGAATTTGTGTATCGCGAAGGCCGCTTAACGGAAGCCGTTCCCATTGGTTTCCCTCATCTTCACTGATCAAGACCCCCTTTTGGGTTCCAATCACAAGGGCAGGAGACGGCCGGTTGGTAATTAAAATGGTACGCACTTGTTCTCCTTGCGATATTTCAAGATTGGGATTATTTCCGACCTCAGATTCCGTCTCAAATTTCTCCGGGGCGTGAGTCACGTAGACGCGATCCAATCGATTCCGATGTTGGATCATACGGTAAAGCCCTCTCTCGCCGGCGATAAAAAGTTCGCCGTTATCGTAGTCGGTTTCGATGCTTTGAATGAGCTGCCTTGAAAGTTCGTTTGCTTCTTTTTGAAACGTTCGGCCGTTGTCTTGGCTGAGATAAAGTCCGCCTGCAGTACCTAAATAAATTTTCTTTGGATTTTTGGGATCGCGGCTGAGGCTTAGCACATTATTTTCTTCTTTCCCCCGGCCGCGGAATATTTTCTTCCAGTTTTTTCCGTTAGTTTTGGATTCAAACAAACCTTCGGAAGAAAGAAGAAACATCCGATCGCGATCAAAATAAAGACGGTTGATTTTAGCGTCAGAGCCGCCGAGGCCGATTAAACGCTTCCAGTTTTTTCCTTGATCGTAGGAAGCATGGAGATTTCCGTTTGCTCCGATAAAAAGGAAATCAGAATGCGCCGGATGAACGGCGACAAATTCCACACGGCCTTGAATCGGCAGACGGCTTACAGGCTCCCAGCTTTGCCCGAGCGCCATTTTGGTGTATACTGCGCTGACGCAAAGGATTAAAAAGATGTAGAGTTTGAGAGTTTTCATAGTATTAATTTAAATCATAATTATTTTAATTAAAATTAAAGTCATGTCAAGGATTATTTTGAGGAGTCATGGGACTTAGAATCGGGATTGTCGGGCTTCCAAATGTGGGAAAATCCACCGTCTTTAACGCCTTAACCAAGGCGGGAGCGCAGGTTGCGAACTATCCCTTTTGCACGATTGATCCTAACGTGGGAATTGTTCCGGTTCCGGATGAACGACTTGAGAAACTTGCGGAGATTTATAAGCCCGAGAAAGTAACGCCCACAACCATCGAATTTGTTGATATCGCCGGTC
>CAZPKZ010000062.1:0-793 GCA_964587285.1 uncultured bacterium
TTAATTGAAGTGATGGTCGCTATTTCCATTGCCTCTCTACTGACACTTGGGATCGAGAGGCTTTTGGATACGGCTCTGACATCGTGGCGGATTGCCATCGAAGAAGTTTCAATTTCCAAGCTGTCCGAAGATATGATGCGTCAAATGACGGAAGGAGACGATCAATTTTCGGGCTTGCGTGATGCCGCTCAACTCATCGATGCCGGAAAAGCCGCGGTCACTTTCGTGCCGATGTGGACGGACGTATTTGATTTGCTTCCGAGGGACGGCAAATTCTATTTAACCAAACGGCTTCGTCCGGGCGCTCCTCCGCCCATAAGTGAAGTGAAATTCAAAGGCGCTCAAGATTACGTGGTGTATCCTGTCTTTGTGAAAGCGGAAGAAGGCACGAATAAGCAATATGGGGAATTTGGATTTCCGATTAAGCCCGGCGCCACCGTCCGGTTCAGTTATCAGCCCGACGTCAAGGTTCATCCGGAGCTCATTATGAAATACGAATGGGATTCCAAATTGGGAAAAATACGCAGATTTTATAATCGAATAGTTCATGATTTTAATGAGCGGGAAGAAGCCGTGAAGACCACGGCAGTAGAATTTTCATATTTGGACGGCGGCAATCAAGCGGTCGATATTGAAGGAAGGACACTTTCGAAGGCAAACGCGCTTGTTCGAATCAGTTCGGTTAAAATCGATCTTGAAATGCAGGGCAAACAGATGACTAAGCGGGCTGTAACTTTGGTCAATTTGCGCGCGCTCGGGAAAGGGGGGGGGCAGGCTCAGGGGGATCGCGGGC
>CAZPKZ010000062.1:803-6098 GCA_964587285.1 uncultured bacterium
CAAAGGGGGGCAAGGCGTTATTTTGTCAAAAGGCCTCGAGATCCCGCTTCCCGACAGCGAACACGTTAAGCTATTGCAACTGGCTCACTTTACCGGAGTTCAGGAAGGACACATCATAGAATTTAAAGTGACTCAGGGCAAATCAAGCCAAGTATGGCGCCTCAAGCTTCATTTAGGGGCGGACGGCGCCATTCCGGTCCTCAGGCGGCTTGAAGTATTCTATCCGTCTAGCGAGCTTGTCTATAAAGAAGAGGGGCCGTCTCCGCTTGACAATGGGCTTGATCTTTTATTTTTGGGGGAAGGTAACTACGATTACGATGACGACGAAGGCGTGGTTGATAAAGTGAATTTCACAGGCCCTCAAATCACTTTATCCGTATTGCAAACCGATCCTGAAGGGGTCACACTTATCGTAAGACCGTAACCCCGCTAGAGGGGGTAAGGAGATGAAATAATGAGAATTAAAATTTTTAACACTGCCGCAATTTGTTTAGCGATGCTTTTAGCTTTACCTTTCAAGGTAACCCCGCTTTGGGCGAAGGAAGAATCTTCCGATTCCATGAGCAATGCCTTTAGAAATCATATCGGAATCCAGACCGGCCAAATCCGGGACGGAGAGCAAATTCCGCTTCCTTTTTTTCAAGATGGGAAGCAGGCGAGGCGTCAAGAAGCTTATTATCTCGTTTCACCCGCTGAAATTCCAACTTCTCTCACCTATATTGCGACCAGCGGAGCGTTTTATATCAAATGCAACGTCGATCAAGAAGGATTTGTTCACATTTCGCTTTGGCAGCAATCGGGCACCGGCCAGGGCGTCAAAGTGGTCGGATCTGATACTTATCGGTTATTAAAGGAACGGTTTACGACAGAAGGCATTACAAGCGCTGCCGGTGAGGAAGACGATGAAAACGTCGCTACGGCGCAGATGCGGGTATTGAGCGAGCGGCTGAGCGTCAATTATATGGTCATCGCATTGCGTTCTCCCAAAAAGTAGATGTAACTTGCACAGATTTTTTTTCTGTACTCTGCATACCCTTTTCGGTATCCTTTTTTCATGAAGCGGATTATTGCTGGTTTCGATGTCGGCGGCACCAAGATTGCAGTTAGCCTTGGAACGAAAGCCGGCAAAATTCTAGGGAAAAAAATTTTTCCTTCCGCACGTGGCAGACAAGCCAAAGAATCCGTTCGCCAAATTAAGTCTGCACTTTCCGCACTTTTAGAAGAGTCTGGGTTTGGCAGGAGACATCTTCTCGGTATTGGAGTAGCTGTTCCCGGAGCAGTCGATCCGCGCCGCGAGGGCGTTTTGAAATCGCCGAATTTGCCTTCTTGGGAAGGTTTTCCTCTCAAAAGAGTATTGTTTAAAGAGTTTGGAGTTCCGGTTTGGATTGAAAATGACGCCAATGCCGCCGCGCTCGGAGAACAATATTTTGGACTCGGTAGAGGAATCCATCATTTCTTATATTTAACGATTAGCACGGGAATTGGTTCCGGAATCGTAGCCAATGGTTCGTTATTGCGCGGCACAAGCGGTGTGGCAGGCGAGGTAGGCCACATGACGGTGGTGCGAAACGGGCTGAATTGCCCTTGCGGCAAAAAGGGTTGTCTTGAGGCATATAGCAGCGGCACGGCTATCGCAAATCATGTCAAAAGAGCGTTACGCGCCGGCGCTAAATCGCGCTTTTTTCGTAGGGTCAAATCAAGTGAGATTACAGGACAATTGGTAGGCGAAGCGGCTCGAACAGTCAAGGACCGCGTTGCCATTCAAGCTAGGGAAATGGCAGCCGATTTCTTAGGAATAGGATTAGCGAATTTGGTCAACATCTTTAATCCAGATCGAATCATCCTAGGCGGCGGAGTGATGGAGCATGTGGAATATTTCTGGAAACCGATGATGACAGCAGTGCGGCGCGAAGCTTGGCCCATTTCCTTGCGTTCCTGCGCGATTGTCCGGTCTAAGCTGGGAAAAGAAGTCGGCGATTTAGGCGCTATCGCGATTGTTCTGGATGCGAAAAAAAGAGAACATAGTTTGATGCGGCCATCGGAGACAGTTTTCCGTAAACCGTCCCGATACCGTAGTCGATGAGCGAAGTGAATCGCCCTCGAAGAGGGTAACATTATTCATTATTCATGCGCCTGCATTGGCTTTGGATTGATAATAGGGGAAGCCAATACTGGCGCGAAACTTTAATTAATATACGGTTTGGTTTATTCTAATGTAGTTTTGCGCCTGTAGCTCAGTCGGATAGAGCGAGCGGCTTCGAACCGCTAGGTCGCAGGTTCGATCCCTGTCAGGCGCACCAAATCTTATGATTTGGTACGGCACCGGCTCCGGCCAAGGAAGCCCGAGTCCGGTGGCCGCAGATTTCACGAAAGGAAAAGATGCGGAAGAAAATTGCTTTCCTTTTGATTTTAATCCATCTTGCAGGCTGCGCCCACCAGAATAAAACGATTACTGACTCATCGCACTATTCTAAAACTGAGCTTGAATTGGGGGAGGAGATCAACCGCAGGATTCTTCAAACCATGCCTGCCTACCGCGAAGAAAAATTAAACCATTACGTTCAAACGATTGGCCAAAACCTCGCAAAGAGAGCCCGCCGCAAAGATTTGCAATATCGCTTCGTCATTTTAGAGGACGATCGGATTTATGCGACCTCCGCGCCCGGCGGATATGTTTATATTACCACCGGATTTTTTAAATTTTTGACGAGTGAAATTGAGATCGCCGGAATTCTGGCTCATGAAATCGGACGGCTTCAGTATAAGGATCCTCGATTCTCTAAGGCGAAAAAGGCATTAGATCTCATGATTCTCACCGGCGCTTATGTGGGCCCTGCGTTCGGCACGGTTGGGGCGCTTTCCGTTTTAGGGCTTGCGATCGTCGGCAATTTCACAAACGGCGAAAAAACATTGACGCAACAGACTTATGACGCGGATAAAAGAGCGTTTTTTTACATGATGGGAAGCGGCTACGATCCCCAGGGCCTGATTGATCCTATGCGCAGAATGATGGATACCACGTCATCTTACCGGGCGTATCTTTACGATTACCTTCAGTCTCATCCGGTTTCACCGAAACGTTTGATCAGGCTGGATCGAACTTTTTTAAAACTCCCGCTCCAAAATACGCAGTTTGATTCACGGCGCAAAGAATTTTTGAACTTGACGGAATCGGTTCGCAGTCACTAAGAAGCGAAAAACGTTAGGGAAGTTCGGGAAGATCGGTTTGGCCCATAATGTCGTCGAGTGATATTTCGATCGCCGCCATTTCTGAGCGTTTTTGATTGAGAAATTGGACGATCGTCTGCAACATGAGGTCGCTCATTTGCGCAAATTCTACGCCGTGGAATGTGACATTCCGATTGTCATGTACTTTTTTGACGGAATATTTCACCCTTCCGTTGATTTGAAGGCATTTATTTTCGCTCAGCCAGAGCTTTAATTTTAATTCTTGGTCCTTTTTTAATTCAAAATTTGAAATCAAGCACAAGCCGCCTTCCGAAAGATCGTAAATCTGAGTTTGAAACAACATGGTGTCTTCTTTGAAACCGACCTCAATGCGAAGGGGAATTTTGAGACGGGCGAAAGCGCGCCGTTCAACCGCTTCTGCTTGCGGCAGAGCGGTCAGCCCAGAAAAATCAAGCTCTTGAGCGATTTGTTCAGCCGCCCAATCCATAATGAAGGTATTAAACCAGTCACGCCCTTCTTGTTTCATAAACGTGAATTTGATTCCGTGCGTAAATACTGAATTTTCTTGGTCGTTCCAAACCACTTCTCCCTGAGCTTCTATTTTTTTATCTTTAACGCTCAAAACAAGCCTGAGGCAAGTTCCGACTTCAAGGCGAGTTCCATATTCAATCGAAATTCCACCGCGCGATAAGCTCCGGATTTTGATATCACGGGAAAGCCCTTTTTCATCGCGGTACCGGGCTTTCACAGAGTTTGGAACCGGGAATGCTTTTTCCTCGCGGGCGTTGGGCAGATTTTCCGGATCAGTTTTGTCCATGGCGAGCGGCTCCATTCGTTTGAGCCATTTCTTTGATTGGAATTTCCGGATAAAGGCGCGCCAAGTAATCAATTTGTGCGGCCTCAGCTTTTTTAAGCGCATCCGAATTGTCAGCGAAAAAGTATCTAAAATCTTCCGCATTCCAACGAAATAAATGGCTGGCTTTTTTAATTTCAAGGCTTGCTCCGAAGAAGAGTTTGTGGATTCCAAATGTTTTTTTGCTGCGTTCTTCAAGATTATCAAAATTTAAACGCATGGCGATAGAAGGGTTTCCATTCACGGATTCGTACACCCGCTCCTCGCCGAATTGTTCAAAGTAGAGCGATGAATATAAAGCTTTATGCGCCGGATTAAAAGCGATGCAAAGATCGGTGTGCCCAATCGCATTTCTGGCGTACCAAAGGATAGGTTTAAATAAATGATAAAGGGTTTTGAGGCGTTCCGCAAAATAGAGAGGTAAAATGCCTTTACTAATGACTGAGGAATTAATGGCCAAAAGAGATACTTCACAAAGCTTTCTCCCTTTTTTTCTCAGGTCATTTATTTCTTGGGGATAAACTTTTTCCATCGGCAGCCCTATTTCAGAATCGGGAATTAAAGATGCGGTTCCAAGGAGTGTTTCATGCCGCCAAAAACAAAAGGTAACGGTTTCGGGAAGGGCGTTGAAAATCGTCGTGCGCATGAGCGAAGGATGAGGAGAACAATAGCCCTTTCTAAGATATTCTTGGTAACTGAGCCGGAAAGCTTGTTCGAATTGTTTTTTACGCAGGGCCAATTCTAGGCGCTCTTTTGGCAGTTTTTGGGCGTCCACACGTCTTCCTTATTTTAAGAATGGTTCACTGCTTTAAGCACACTACTTAAGAAATGTTAACACCCCAAAAATCTCTTTGCAAATGAGCCTCAAAATAACACCTTAAACCCGATTCATTTTTTAGGTGTTCAATAAGGTGAAAGGGGCAATGATAGTAAAAAGGTGCTTGAAAAAGTCCCTCGGTCATTAGAAGATAGCAGCATGGCGAAATGTTTAGTCACCGGCGGAGCGGGCTTTATTGGGTCTCATATCGTAGATCGTCTTGTAGCCGAAGGGCATCAAGTCCGCGTTTATGACGACTTGTCTACCGGCAAACGGGAAAATCTTGCGCACCTTGAACCCAAAATCGAATTGATCTTGGGAGATATCCGCGAGAAAGATGCCCTTCAAAAAGCGGCGAATGGAGTCGATCACGTCTTTCATGTCGCTGCGATTCGCGCGGTTCTCAGGTCCGTCGATGATCCGCGTGAAGCCAACG
>CAZPKZ010000063.1:0-6069 GCA_964587285.1 uncultured bacterium
GAGCACGAGCCTTCTAAGCTCGGGGTTGCAGGTTCAATTCCTGCTGGGCGCACCATTACCAGCTACTATGATTCAAGATAGCGGTCTCAATTTTACGGATCATTTGGATGAACTGAGGAAGCGCTTTCTCATCGCGCTTTTTGCCGTTGGATTGAGCGCGGTGATGAGTTTTTTTTTCTCAAACGTTTTAATTCAACTGCTCACGGCGCCAATCGAAAAATATGTTGATCACCTCTATTTTCTCTCGCCTTATGAAGCGTTTCTCATGAAGCTTAAAATTTCACTCGTCAGCGGGATTATTTTGAGTTCGCCCATTCTTTTTTCACAGCTTTGGCATTTTGTTTCGCCCGGTTTATACGCAAGTGAGAAAAGGATCGTCCTGCCTTTGATTTTGATTTCGACAGCGTTATTCATCCTCGGCGTTTTATTTGCTTATTTTTTGGTCGTGCCGATTTCTTTGAGTTTTTTTCTGGGCTTTCAAACGCCCTCGCTCGTCCCGCTGATTTCGATCGGGTCGTATGTGTCTTTTTTGCTTTCTCTCATTCTCGTGTTCGGAATTGTTTTTGATTTTCCGGTTCTTTTAGTGGGCTTGATCTCCTTAAACGTAGTCAGCACTTCATTTTTAAAAGCCCAGCGAAAAACGGCGGTTATCCTGTTACTAATTTTAGCTGCAGTCCTCACCCCCACGGTCGATATTTTTACACAGCTTCTGCTTGCGATTCCGCTTTGGGGCCTTTTTGAACTTTCGATTTTGATCGGAGGATGGCTTAAACAATGATGCACAATCAAGCCTCGAATCAAGAAGCAAATCCGGCGCAAACCGTAAAGAAAATTGGGGCTATGCGGTTTTCAATTGTTACCGCGCTGTTTCTATTCCTCCTTAAATTTTCCGTTGGGTTGATTGCCCATTCACTCAGCCTGATTGCCTCGGCCGTTGATTCCTTGATGGATGTTCTCGTTTCCTCGGTCAACTTGATCGCTGTCAAGGAAGCGGACAAACCCGCGGATAAAGAACATTTATACGGCCATGGGAAAATAGAAAGCCTAGCGGGCCTTTTTCAAAGCGTCATTATTTCCGGAAGCGGCGTTTATTTGGTGATTGAATCCGTTAGGCGCCTCATTCGTGGCGTGGAACTTTTTCACTTGCCGACCGCCATGCTTGTGATGGTGATTTCCATGGCGTTAACTTTTTTCTTGGTTTTAAAACTGAAACAAGTGCTGAAGGAAACCGGATCCATCATTGTCGGGACAGAAACACTTCATTTTACGGTTGATTTTTTAACGAACGGCGGTGTTATTTTGGCGTTGATTTTGGTGCGGATGACCGGTTTCAGCTTTTGGGATTTAGGCGTTGCTTTTGTCATTGCCTGCTACATTTTAAGCCAATCTCTCGGCATCCTCAAAAAATCAATCGATGAGCTCTTGGACCGCTCACTTCCCATTGAAGAGCAGGTTGAAATTGAGCGGATTATTCTCACACACGATCCGCGGGTGGTGGGGTTCCACAATTTAAGGACGAGAAAAATCGGACAGCAGCGATTTATTGATTTTCACTTTGAAATCAGAGGCGAAGACAATTTTGCAAGGGCCCATGATTTAGCCGAAGCCCTGATCAAACGAATCAAAGACAAATTCCCCGGCGCCGACGTCACGGTTCACTTCGATCCGGAGGGCGGGGAGTAAGACAAAAAAAGGGGACAGGTACGCCAACGTTAGTGTACCTGTCCCCTTTTTTTCGCGGGGATGACATTCAATTTTGGGTTTCGATCGAAATAGCGGCGGCGTTTGTGCTGCGGATTGTATCCAGAGCCGAGACGAATTGTTCCAAAGAAATGGCCCGGTCTGCGCGAATAAGGATATTTTTATCTTTTCGGATGGAAAGTTCGCGGTTTAAAATGGATTTTAGTTTGGCCGCCGGCACCATTTTATTTCCCACGTAGAGAACGCCTCGCCGGTCGATCATCACGGTCAAGGGCACCAGCGCCTTTGGAAGGGCGCCATGTTTTGCTTTCGGCAATTCGATGGGAAACATTCCCTTTTGAGCGTGTTCGAATGTTGCGAAAAGGCCGAATGTGATAAAGAAAAAAACAAAAAGATTAATGACAATATCGGCAAATGCGATAGTTTCGAGCGCAACGTGAGGTTTTGCTTTAATTCGAAAGATCACGGCGTAAGGGCATTGCGCCGTTCCTCAGGCGCATTTAAAGTGAGTTCGGAACCAAATGTCTCATCCAGTAGCACTTGTTTAATTTGCCGGAGGAGCTCGGTGGTTTCACCTGAAAATTCGAGAGCGCATCTTTCGGCGCGGGCAATGAAATAATGATAAAGAAAGTGATAGGGAATCGCGGTCATCAAGCCGGCGGCGGTCGTGATCATCGCTTGATAAATTCCGCTCGCGAGGCCGCTGATGCTGACGTGGGCGCCCATTTGCTCCCAATTTTGAAAGCTGAGGATTAATCCCAAAATGGTTCCCAAAAATCCGAGCATCGGCAAAGTGGCGGTGAGCGCGCCTAAGGGTTTCAGCGCCGATTCGAGCTCGACCACTATTTTTGCGCCTTCGATGGAAACGGCGTCTTCGATATCTCTCAGATCGTGTTTTCCTTCAGTCAAAAGTTTGAAACCTGCGCGCCACGGTTTGAGAAAAGGATGATCAGATTGTTGGACCAGCTCAAGAGCGCGGAGCCAATCCCTTTTTCTCACTGATTGTTTGATTTCGGCGATCGGCCTTGCACTTTTGTCAGACGCTTCGATCAGGCGAAGCCACTCGATGATGGCCAAAGCGCCCGCGGCAATCGATGCGATCGCGATCGCGATCATAAGCGGGCCGCCTTTGATCAGGTAAGCAAACATGCTGGTATTTTACCAGAGGTAACATTTGGAACAAAGACGAAAAATCCTTAAATCTGCCGGTGTAGTGGGGCTCGTGACGGCCTTAAGCCGCATTTTTGGGTACTTCCGGGACGCAAGCTTAGCGTGGGTCCTTGGAGCGGGCCTTAGCATGGATGCCTTTGCGGTCGCGTACCGGATTGTCAATCTCTTCCGGCGCCTGGTGGGGGAGGGGGCGATGAGTGCCGCCTTTGTGCCCGTGTTTGTTCAATACCGAAGCGAACACACCATGGCGGAACTTTGGGAATTTGTCAGAAAGTTTTTTTATACCCTCGCGCTTATTTCTGCCTTGATTGTGGGCCTTGAAATCATTTTTGCTCCATTTTTGGTAAAGCTTTTAGCGCCCGGTTTTGAATTTGGAAGCGCTAAATTTGACCTGACCGTCCTGTTGACACGTTTGATGGCGCCTTATTTACTTTTTGTCGCGCTCACCGCGCTTTTGATGGGGATTTTAAATTCCCTGGGCCGATTCGCTGTACCCGCCTTTAATCCCATTTTGTTCAATCTTTGCGTCTGCGCCGCGGCGGTTTTTTCGGTTCATCTCCAAGAGCCTGCCATTTTGATTGCGTTGGCTGTTCTCTTAGGAGGCATTTTGCAGGTTGCATCACAACTTCCATTTGTGATTCGAGACGGGATGACATTTCAAATCGGATTTTCGTTTCATCACCCCGCGATCCGGAGGGTGGGGAATTTGCTTTTGCCCAGTATCTTTGGAATTGGAATCATACAGATTAATTTAATGGTTGATTCATTCATGGCCTCTTTTCTGCGCGAGGGAAGTATCTCACAGCTCTATTACGCTGACCGTGTGATGGAACTGGTTCTGGGCGTATTTACGATTTCGCTTGCCACTGTGATTTTGCCGAACATGGCGCAGTCTGCGGCATCCAAAAACATGGAGGAATTGAAAGGCACGCTTCTTTTTTCGCTTCGAGCCATGGCTTTTGTGGCGATTCCGGCCACGGTCGGGCTCTTTGTTTTGGCAGGTCCTATTGTGCATATCCTTTTTGAACGCGGGCGTTTTACGAGTTTCGATACGGAAGCGACTGCCGTGGCGCTTGCTTATTATGCGCTCGGCCTTTTTTTTATTTCGATCGTCCGGATCTTTGTCTCCGCCTTTTATTCTCTTCAAGACACGAAGACACCGGTGAAGGTAGCGTTCGTCGCTTTGTTTACGAATATTATTTTGAATTTGATTTTGATGCAGCCTTTGAAACAGGGTGGAATTGCTCTGGCCACTTCTTTGGCAAGCGCTTTAAGCGTCATGCAATTGATCTATATTTTCCAAAAGCGTTACGGCGCTTTGGACTGGAAAAAATCCTATTCGAGCGTATCTAAAATCCTCGCGTCTTCTGTGCTCATGGGCCTCTTTTGTTTAGTTTGCTTGAAACTTTTTCGCTTTAGCATTGAGCAGAGCCTCTATCAGAAAGCGGCTGGCCTGTTTGGAACCATCGGCATTGGAATTGTGGTATATATGGCGCTCGTGATCATCCTTAGGGCAGAGGAAGGCATATTGCTTTCCCGCCTGCCATTCCTGAGAAAAAAGCCGTAACCATTAATTCATTTGCTTTTTTGCGCCCAGGCGGTTATAATCTCGACAGTTATAGACTCTCAATATATATTGAGAGTTATATAATATCGAGAAATACGATGCCGCAACAATTAATTCAAAATATTTTTAGTGACCGATCCTCTCTGGTGCTGCGCCGGCTCTTGGAAGAACCGGAGGAAAAATGGACCACTCTGGATTTCGTTTCTTTGGGTGTCTCCAAGGGTCTTTCAAGCGAAGTGCTAGCCCGGGCTGAAGCTCTGGGGTATGTGGAACGGACCCGGAAAGGGCCTCAAAGCTACACACGGCTGATCCGAAAAGAAAAACTTCTTAAAGATTGGCAGGCCAACTATTCTTTCCAAAAGAACCTTCAAATCTATTATTACTACCCCAGAGCAGATTTTTTAAAAGTAGCGGCCCAATACTTGCAAGGGAAGAAGACCCATTACGTTCTTACCTTATTTAGCGCAAGCCGGCTCATCGAAACTTATGTTAAAGATAGCCGGCAATTCCTTTATCTTGACCTTGAACGCGCCGAATTTTTTCATTTCCTTAAAGAAATGGAGATGCAAATCGGCCTCCTTAAGCTCGTTAAAGGCGGCAATGTCTGTTTTGCGATGCCGTATTATCGAAGCTCTGTCTTTCGCGATTCGAGAAAACTTAAAAGCTACCCCGCGGTTTCAAATCTCCAGCTTTATTTAGACCTCATGGGATTCCCGCCTTCCGGACCGGAAGAGGCACAGAATCTTCTCCCATACTTTAAAAAGAAAGGCATTTCCTTTGGCTGACCCCAAAGAATTAGAAAAAGGATTTTTTGATACCTTAGTGGTTTTAAAAGACGTCCTGCCGGAAATGGTTGTAGTGGGCGGGTGGTGTCCCTATCTTTATGCGTTTCATTTATGGAAAAAGCCGGTTCCTGAGATTCCGACCACAACCGATATTGATTTGGGAGTTTCGGAAACAGGGAACAAGCGCTTTGAAAGCACGGTTTATGACCGATTGAAGTCTGCCTTGCCTGTAACCGGATCGATGCTTTTGAAGTGCTTTTAAAGGAAACCGTAACGATTCCACTGAAGGCTGGGAAGGCAATTTTGAACATCAGGGTTCCCACGCCTGAGATTTTTCTTTACCATAAAGGAATCACTTTCGTCATGCGTTCTCAAGACTTCAAACGGGATAAAGATTTGTTTTATGTTTATTTCATGCTCAGATTTCACCCCGACCGCAAAAAGCTGTTGGATGCCTTAAAGACATTCAAAAAGGATGACTATTTCCAAGCCTTCAAGCAGAACATCAAAGAATACCTCGCTGACGTTGCTTCGCCCGGTTATCTTATTTTGCGGCCTTTTCTTCGAACTTCTATGCTGGAATCGGATATCAATGCCGACATTACCGATACCTTCTCCGGCCTTCTCAGCTTTCTTTGAATATTCGTTCTACTTAACCTCGCTTTCTTATTTGGACACCGACGTCTCTTTACTTTCTCTTCAGGTTTTGCTACTCTTTCATTTCCTTAATCATGCATGGTGAGTGCGGCGCAAGTGTAGCTCAAAGCGATTTATGGTGAGCGTAGCTCAACTTGGTTAGAGCACTAGATTGTGGATCTAGGGGTTGCGGGTTCAAGTCCCGTCGCT
>CAZPKZ010000064.1:0-5873 GCA_964587285.1 uncultured bacterium
TTCTAAAATGCTCATGTCCGCTATCCCTTCCTTCTACAGAAAAGATACGGCATCCCGTTTAAAAAAACTGTCAGCGGGGCGACAAAATGGAAGGAAATTATAAGGAGGGCTTCAAATCTTCAGGCTTCTTGACGGTAATCAACTTCCCGCTCGTCTCGATCGTGCCTTGTTTCTTAAACTCGTTCAAGACTTCTGTCACGGTCGCTCGAGCAGCTCCGATCAGGTTTGCTATATCCTCATGAGTCAGAGGAATGTTTATTTTCACACCGTCAGCCGTTTTCTCTCCAAACTGACCGAGTAATTCCGTCAAAAGCGCGCTGAGTCTTTCCGGAATGCTTTTGAAAATAAGATTTCCCATTCGATTTTCGATGACGCGCCTTCTAAAGCCAATTAACTTGCTCAATCGAATGCCGAGAGACGGCTTTGACTTCATCATGTTCATTAAATCATTCCGGTTTAAAACACAAATGAAGACGTCGCTATGCGCTTCTGCCTGCTCATCGCGCGAGCCTTCCTCTCCAACAGCTTCAAGCTCGCCAAAAATATCGCCCGGCTTTAAAAGCGCAAGCATAAGTTCCCGGCCGTCCCCCATCGTTTTCGAAATCTTCACGATTCCTTTTTTCAGCAAATAAACATGATTTCCGGGTTCGCCTGCCAGATAGATGATTTCATTTTTCCGAAAGCTTTTTTCGCGAACCAATTTGGCAAGCTGCGCCATTTCATCTTTGGACAAACCTTGAAAGAGATTGATCTTTTGCAGATACCAAATTTTCCCAAGTGCACTCGCGGCGGTCGTCATTTATTCACCTACTTTTGAAACAGAGGGAGAATCGTGAAAGGCTACTTCATAGTTTATAAACTTGCCGTTTTCATACACAAATTTGCCTGAAAAAAACCGGCCTTCCTCAATCCACTTCAGAAAAATAGGCTCGCCTTCCCAAAGAGGAAGTCCGAACAGTTTCTCATCTTCAATCCACTTCAACTCGCCTTCCCTAGATTCAACCGCGAACTCGCCAGAATATTCATGGGCCACAAATACATAAACGTACCAATCTTCCTCATCCTTAAAAGCAGGAAAAGTCAAAATTCCGCGCAGAGACGGATTTTTGATAACAAGCCCGGATTCTTCCTTCACTTCGCGGATGACGCCTTCTTCCGGTGTTTCACCGAAATCAAGTTTTCCGCCGAGGCCGTTCCATTTGCCGTCGTGAATATCGCCTGCCCGCTTATTCCGATGCATCATCAATGTCCGGCCGTCTTTTTTAACGTAACAAAGAGTGGCCAGCTTCATAGAAAGCGTTTCCATCCTTTTCGTTCGTATCCGAAATGAAAAACCGCCGGATGGAAAATTTCAGCTAAAATTTCCAAAGAATCGACAAGGCGCGGGCCGGGACGGTTGAAATATTGATTTCCATCCACGATAAATACGTTTCGACTGCGCACGGCCGAGAGCTTTTTCCATTCAGGCTTTTGCGTTAAAAAATGCATATCTTCTTCTGTCCGCTTGATGGAAAATCCGCAGGGCGAAATAACGATTGCCTCAGGGTTTTTTGTACACAGTTCCTCCCAGTTCATCCACGGGGAATGTTTTCCTGTTTCGCCGATTAAATTGTGTGCTCCAGCAAATTCAAGCAGTTCGGGGATCCAATTGCCAGCAGCCATGAGCGGTTCGATCCATTCGAGAACGATGACTCTTGGTTTTTTTGGAATTAAGCGCACGTTCTCCTGAATCGAAGCCACCCGTTTCTTGAGCTTACCATTCAGTTCTAAAGCGCGCTCCTTAACTCCGAGAACATCCGCAACGCGGCTGATATCTCCGTAAATATCAGAAAGTCTGTCAGGTTGAAGCGACACGATTTGAGGCTGAGATACCACCAATTCACGAACCGCTTGTTCCACATCCTTTAAGCTCACCGCGCAAACGTCACACTGAGATTGGGTCACGATCAAATCAGGCCGGAGCTCTTTGAGCACTTCGGTACGAACTCGGTAGACCGATAACGCTTCTTCGAGGGGGTTGGCTTGGGTTAAAACCCGGGAAGAATTACCTTTGTAAAATGCCTGGATGGCTTGATGAATTTCAGCGCTGTTGCCTTCGGGATTAAATTTAGGCTCGGTACAAATCGGAAGTTCTGAAACCGATTCCGGATAATCACATTCATGGGAGCGGCCAACCAATCGGCTTCGGCCGCCTAAGGCACAAATGATTTCCGTCGCGCTGGGAATGAGAGAAACAATTCGCTCGCGAGCCATCGTGAGAATTTAAGCGGTTCTTTTTTCGCGCTTGGTGATCAAATAATTCAAAATAAAAATGCCGCCTAGAAAAAGGACCCATGCGAGAAACCCGCGCCGCGCGTCTCCCTCAAGGCCCAGCCAATAAGAGTTCGCCGGTTCGACCGCGTACATCATCTTCATTTTGCGGAAGAACACCTTCGCGAAAACGAGCCCGGCATGAATTCCGATGGGAAGAAAAAGAGCCTTCGTTTTAAGATAGGCCATGCACAAAAGGACGTTGAGGCAAAAGAGGCCGCCCGCCAGCATCATTTGACGCTGCTCGGTAAAAAAACTGAAGGGATGCGCTAAGTCATGAAACACAACAAAAATCAGGCCCGTTAAGGTCACGGCAAACCATTTGGGGAGGCCTTTAAGCAGCGTTTGAAGGAAAAAACCGCGGAATAAAATTTCTTCCGTGAGCGCAATTCCAAACGCGCTAAAAGCAATGATAAACGCGGTCAGGATTTTGGCCCCGTTCCAATCCCAACTGAGTTCAACTGCCCCAAAAATACTCATGATAGCCGAATAGGCAATGAACGCGATCAGGCCCGCCGCCCATCCTTTCAACAAAGTGATGTACCAGCCTGAGTAGGGCCGGAGACCGAGCGTAAGAAAACTTTGCCCATTCACATACTTTTGGAAGATAACGACGTTCAAAATGAAGAGGAAGTAAAAAACCGACTGGCCGATGCCGTGATGGAGAAGCAGGCCTGGATCCTTGTGGAATAAAAATCCAGCCGCAAAATCAAGTAAAGCGATGGCTCCCGCAAAAACGAGGATAAAGGCTGCAATTTTAGCTAAAGCTTTCATCAGTTTTTCTCGTCGGGCAGGTTTCCCCTTCTGGGCCTCGTAGAGGAAACCTGCCCTACGACATATTTTCTTAGGCAGTATATACGGAAATGATTAAAGATGGGAAATGATTTTGATCGGCTTTTTCAAAAGCAGAAACACAATGCTTAAATACATCCAATAGAGAGTCACTTCCACTAAGGAAGGATTGCCGTTGTAACCAAAGAGGGCTTTTAAAAACGCGCCGATTCCCTGTTTTTCATTCAAGACGTGGTTGATATTCCAAACGGGATAAACAATCGGAGAAATCCAGCCCAACTCTTCCAGTTCATGAATCCCATACGCCAAGAGGCCGGCGGAAATCAGCAGAATGAAATATTCAGTGACTTTAAAAAAAGTCCGGATCGGAATTTTTCTTCCGCCTACGAACAAAAGATAGGCAAGCAAAATCGCCACCAGAGAGCCCGAAAGGCCGCCCCAAAGGGAAACGACGCCTGAATTCTGAATGGATACGGCCTTTAAAAACAATACGGTTTCGGCTCCTTCGCGAAAAACAGCCAGAAAAGGAAGGGCTAAAATCGCGAAATATTCGCCGCCAGTGACCGCTTGTTCGATCCTAAGCTCCATTTCGGATCTCATCTTTCGCGCCTGCGCGTTCATCCAGAAAACCATATAAGTTAAGACGCTGCAGGCTAAAAGCGAGATCGAACCTTCAATCATTTTCTGGACGTTTCCCTGCGCTGACTTCGTCCAGGTTGCTAGAACGAAACCTGTGATGACACTGGCCATAATCGCTAGAACGACGCTTGCGGTTACATGCGGAAAGAAACGCCTTTGGTTTAACTTCGCAAGCGCGGTCAAAATAATGCCAACGATCAGGCTTGCTTCAAGCGTCTCGCGAAAAACAACCAAAAAGGTGGCAAGGATAGAACCGCCGTTCATTTCATCGTTCCTTTTCGGTTAAAACGAAACGAACCGGAATTTTAATCCAAGACGAAAACGACATCGCTCCCATCCTCGCGGGAAGAAATCGCCACGTCTTAATCGTTTTTAAAGCCGATTCATCCAAGATTATATATCCTGAACTTTTGTGAATTTCAATTTGCTCTACTTGCCCTTTTTCGCTCACCAAAACTTTTAAGATCACAACGCCTTTCCAACCTTGTTCTCGCGCGCGGTTGGGATAAACGGGCGCCGGATTTTTAAGGTAAGCCGGTTTTGTCTGCGTCACCGCACCTTTCACCGGCGGAATGTAAACGGCTTTTTTAATCAACTCTATTTTGGGCCGCTCTTTAATCTTTTGAATTTCAGGAGAGACGTTAAGATTTTTAAGAACCATCACTTCTTCGGTTTTTTGCTTTTCTTTTTTGATTTCACGCTCATTTAAAATCACAACTTCCATGCTGCTTGGAGCTTGTTCCACCGCGTATTCCGGAGAAGGCGAGAAAAAACTTCCAAGACCGATTACCGATAAGTGACCCAGCGCGGAAACGGTAAGGATGGCTCCAAAAATATGCTGTTTATAGGAAAATGGAAGCTTCACCTTAAGTCCTCATGCACAATATTGACTTGTTTTGCACCGGCTTGCCGCGCTAAATCTATCACTTGGACGAAATATTTATACGCCATTTCCTGATCGCCGCGAATGTGAACGGATTTTTTGGAATCCTGAATGAGTCTCCGTTCCAGCTCAGTCTTCAAATGGGTCATTGAAACCTGATTCTTATTCACGAAGACTTTTCCTTCACGGTCAATGCTCACCACCATTTGCTGGGGTTCTTTTGAATCATGAATCTGAGCCTTGGGAAGGCTTAATTTCAAGGCGGGATTCAAAAATGAGGAACTCAACATAAAAAAAATGAGGAGTTGAAACACGATGTCAATCAAAGGCGCCATATCAAAGCTAAGACTTATCTTTTTAGGGCGGATAAATTCCATTAATTAACCGCCTTCATGGATTCTTGAATGGCCTCCGTATCCGCGGATTTAAAATCACCGGATGAATGTTTCCCAAAAAATTCATCCAACTCTGAAACGATAAACTGCATTCTGCGCGCAATCCGGTCGGCTTCGCTTTCGAAACCGTGATAAGCCGCCATTGTGGGAATGGCAATCATCAGGCCAAAAACGGTCGTAATCAAAGCTTCCCAAATGCCCGCCGCCAAATCTCCCGGCTGGACTTGTCCTCCCAAAAGCTCGATTTGATGAAAGGCGGTCACAAGACCCGTCACAGTCCCCAAAAGACCCAAGAGCGGAGCAAGATGTGTTAACGCGGCGAGCGCGCGAAGCCTGGCTTCCACTTTCTCAAGCGCAAAAGAACCTTCGCGCTTTAAAATCTCATTTCTCATTGAATCGGACTCCAAATGCCTTAAATAATGCTCTGCGATTCTCGGAATCGGATTGGAATGCTTCCGTGCTAGAGCCACAGCTTCTTTCACTTTGCGTTTGGCAAGAAGCCCTTTTAATTCTCGGCCAAACGCCTCATAGTTAAATCGAAGCCTCCAAAAATAATAGGCTCTCTCAACGATGATCGCCACAGCCACAATGGAACACAAGAGAAGCGGCCACATGGCAAAGCCGCCTTTGAGAAACAATTGAATTAAACTTTGATCCCAAAACATTTATTTCGTCGCCTCCGGAATTCCCAAACTTACTTTCACGCCGCCGTAAAAATTTCTCGGGTACGCGGGATCAATTCCATCTCCACGAATCCGAGCCGTATAATTTTCATTAAATAGATTGTTGATGCCGGCAAAAATGGAAAGATCAAACATTTTCGCCAAATGTTTAAGAAGCACAACTTCGCCCGT
>CAZPKZ010000065.1:0-5794 GCA_964587285.1 uncultured bacterium
CAAATGCCGGTTTGAAAATGAATTTGTCCTTGGAAGCGGAACGCCGGATGAAATGCTGGAGGAGGGAAACGCGGTCCTGGCCATCGGAGATGACGCTTTGTTTTACAAACCTAAGGAATTTTTATATAAATACGATTTAAGTGAACTTTGGTGGAATTGGGCCGAGCTGCCGTTTTGTTTTTCGGTGTGGGCCGTCCGGCGCGGTTTCTACGCAAAAAATGCCCGTGAAGTATATGAATTTTACCGAAAATTGAAGGAAACCACCGAACGCAATTTGCAAGATTTGGAAACACTTCTTAAAGATGCTTTTGGCCTTACGGTGGCCAGCGATCGGTTTTCGAAAGTCTTTGGCTATCTGTTTAATCTCAATTATTTTTTGGATCCGGAAATGAAAAAAGGGCTTGAACTTTTTTACCGGTTTGCCGCACGGGCCGATCTCGCGCCCAAAGTGAAAGACATTCGTTTCATCGAGGTTTAATCATGCCTGCCGATATCGCTTCAGATTCTATTTTAAACCGGATTTTGGAGAAAACGATTTCCGGTGAGCGGCTGAATTTGGAAGAGGGTATCCTGCTTTTCCAATGCGATCTCTTAAGCCTTGGAAAAGCGGCGACGCTTGTTCGTGACCGGCTTCATCCGAACGGTGTGATTACATTTATTGTGGATCGGAATGTCAGTTACACAAACGCGTGTTTCATTGACTGCGACTTCTGCGCCTTTTATCGCAGGCCCCGCGATCCGGAGGCCTATACGCTTTCGATCGATCAAATTTTCCAGAAAATTCAGGAGCTTGTGGATTTGGGCGGCACACAAGTTTTGATTCAAGGAGGGGTGAATCCGGAGCTTGGGCTTGATTTTTATCTCGATATGATTCGCCAAGTTCACGCGCGTTTTCCTCAAGTTCATATTCATTCGCTTTCGGTGGTTGAAATTGATTTTATCGCGAAGAAAGAAAAAATGCCGCTTCGGGATGTTTTGGTCCAATTAAAGGAAGCCGGCCTTAATTCCATTCCCGGCGGCGGCGCCGAAATATTGGTGGAACGGGTCCGTAAATTAATCAGCCCGAAAAAAATTGATTCGGATGGCTGGCTCCATTTTCACAGAGTGGCTCATGAAGTCGGGCTTCGCTCAACGGCCACGATGGTTTTCGGCCATGTGGAGACAATTGAAGAACGCGTCGTTCATTTGGAGAAATTGAGGCAACTTCAAGATGAAACAGGCGGCTTCCGGGCGTTTATTCCGTGGACACTTTCGCCTCATGGGACGCCTCGGATGAGTCAATTTGAACCCGCGGGCGGCGTGGATTATTTGAAGACGCTTGCGATTTCACGGCTCTTTTTGGATAACATTTTCAGCATTCAATCGGGATGGCTGACGGAAGGCTTAAAAATGGGGCAGGTGGGCCTCGGGTTTGGAGCGAATGACATTGGCGGAACTTTAATTGAAGACAAGGTACTAGAACCGACCGGAATTGAAGTGAAAACGAGGCCCGAAGATTTAATCCGTCTCATCAAGGAGGCGGGCTACATTCCTGCCCAACGCAATACAAATTACGAAATTCTTCGGGTTTTTCATTGATTTCTTCGTCCACAGAGCCAAGTTTAGCTCACCCTGATTCCGAAACGATTCGATCTCTTTTTAATTCGATATCGCCGAAATATGATTTTCTGAACTCTTTTTTAAGTTTTGGTTTGCATTTTTACTGGCGCCGCAAACTCATTCAATTGTCTGTTACCGGGTCTGAAACCGCGATCCTGGATTTGGGCGCAGGTACGGGAAAATCACTTTCGGCTTTTCTGGATGCGCATCCATTCGAACGGGCTGTCGGGTGCGATTTTTCGGAAGCAATGCTTCAAACAGCAAAAAAGGCGCTGTCGGGCAAAGCCAGTTTGGTGAGCGGCGATTTTCACGAGCTGTCGTTTCTGGCCGAATCCTTTGATTTGGTGACCGGAAGTTTTATGTTAAGGAGCGTACAGGATATGGCGGAATTTCTCTCTGAAGTCAGGCGCGTGCTGAAACCGGCGGGCAAAGCCGTATTTTTAGAATTAACACGTCCTCAAAACCGTTTCATTTGGAAATGGATTTATCAGCCGTATCTTCGATTTTGTATTCCTTTCGTTGGACGGATTTTTTCACGGCATGAGCGCGCCTATCAGTTTTTATCCCAATCCGTTCAGGCATTTGTGGAGCCCGAAGATTTAAAACGGCAATTTCATTCAGCCGGTTTTTCGGACGTCTCCGTTCGGCCGCTGAGTTTACAAACGGCCACCATCATTCAGGCAAGGCGCTCAGGATGAATCACTGGCCGAAATTTTTTGTGGTTCTACTTCCCATTTTTGTGTTGAGCGTAGTGCTAACTCCTCCGTTGCACTCTGTGCTTCATCCCTATTTCAAATTTGAAAAAATCTTCAACCGGCTGGTCATGATTTTCGGCGTTTTAGCGGCTTTGCTTTTTGTTTTGAGGCAGCGGGGAAAGGAAGGAGGAATTTTTGGCCGTGCTCTCTGGAAGGCGTATGGCTTTGATTTTTCTCAGCCGTGGCGGCGCCTCTTTGGTTTCGGGTTTTTAGGGGGAGTGTTGACGGTTCTTTTTATCGTCCTGTTTGAAATTAAATTCGGAGCTTCATCTAATCGGGAACAATTATTTTTGCATAAAATTGTGGAATGGTTTTTTAACGGGATGGCGAGCGGCTTGATTGTGGCTACGATCGAAGAATTTTTTTTTCGTGGATTTATTTATACCCAGTTAAACCAAAAAATGAATATCGCCCTTGCGGTTATTTTAACGAGCGCATTTTATTCCCTGTGCCACTTTTTTGATAACGGCCAAATTTTCATTCCTCAAAACCCGACGGCCGAAGACGCGCGCCGGTTATTATTCGGTTATTTGGAGCCTTTCCTCCAGCGGCCGCTTGATATTTTACCTGAATTCGTGGGTTTATTTTTATTCGGTGTCCTTTTAAACTTGGCCTTTATTCGCACGGGCTCACTTTTTCTTTCGATCGGCGTGCATGCCGGGGCCGTATTTTTAATTAAGTTTCAGCACGCTTTTGTCCTTAAAGCTCCGGAACTGTATCACTCTATTTTCGGAAATCGCCCTTATTATGACGGCCCATTTGAGTGGGGATCGCTTATTATTTTGGGATGCTTGATTTGGCAATTTGCCCCCGGCATTGCTTCTAAATCTCTACGCAAGTAATCCGCTTCGTTGACAGGATTTCTAATTGTGAGATAATTAACCAGACATTTTTACTCGGCTTATTCATAACCTATTGATAACAAATAACTTAGGAATATTAATTTTACGTCATGATCTATCTCGATAACAACGCAACCACAAAAGTAGCCGCGGAAGTCAAAGAAGCGATGCTTCCTTTTCTGGCTGAGGAGTTTGCCAACCCCTCCAGTCTGCATGCGTTAGGCTCGCGAATTCGAAAGCGTCTTGAAGAAGCGAGGGAGAAGATTGCCGGGATTTTAGGCGCCCGTTCAGAGCGGGAAATTATATTTACAAGCGGCGGAACGGAGAGCAATCACAGCGCTGTTTATTCGGCGTTGAAATGTTTTCCAAACCGGAAGCGTATTGTGACGACTCAAGTAGAGCATTCCTCCATTCGGATATTGTGTCAGAAACTTCAACAGGAGGGTTACGAGGTTGTTTCGATCGGTGTTTCAGAAAGCGGCGCTCTTGATTGGGATGCGTTCATTCAGGCACTCACAGATGACGTGGCCTTAGTTTCAACGATGTGGGCTAATAATGAAACCGGCGTTCTTTTTCCGATTGAGAAGATCGCTCAGCAAGTCAAAGAGAAGGGTGTTCTATTTCATGTAGATGCGGTGCAGGCGGTTGGAAAGATTCCGATCAACTTGTCGCGTATTCCGATGGATTACCTTTCTTCATCCGCTCATAAATTTCACGGGCCGAAAGGAATCGGAATTCTTTATGTGAGAGAAGGGTCGCCCTTTAGTCCTTTGTTTGTCGGGGGCCGCCAAGAGCGCGATCGGCGCGCCGGCACCGAAAATGTTCCGGGCATCATTGCTTTTGCGCGCGCACTTGAGCTTGCGGAGGATGCCATTTCAAATGAAATGGCGAAAATATCCGGCTTACGTGATCAGCTCGAAACGGGACTACTTTTTGAAATACCGGATAGTTTTATCAATGGCGGAATAGAACCGCGCATTTCAAATACAACGAATATTACTATTCCCGGCGTTGATTCAGAAGTTCTCTTGATTCGTTTGAGTGAATCGGGCATCGCGGCTTCAAGCGGCTCCGCCTGTTTGACTGGAGCGCTTGAGCCGTCACACGTTCTTCAAGCGATGGGGCTTTCCAAAGAACTGGCGTCGAGCTCCCTCCGGTTGAGTTTAAGCCGCTACACCGCGCAAGATGAAATTGATTCGGCGCTTGTCACAATTCCGAAGCTAGTAAGTGAATTAAGGAATTTAAATCAAAGCGTCATTGCGAGGCAGCAATCCAAATGACGCCGAAGCAATCTCAGAATCGGGGATTGCTTCGTTCGCTTCGCTCACTCGCAATGACGGCTGGCGAAAAGGAAAATTGTAAATGAGTCAGCAAATTACTGAGAATCAGGTGCTGGATACCTTGAGTACCGTTAAGGACCCCGATCTTCAGCGGGATATTGTCAGCCTTGGGTTTGTCAAAAACCTTGAAGTTAAAAACGGCGCCGTCAAATTCGATATTGAGTTGACGACACCGGCCTGTCCGGTCAAAGACCAATTGAAGCAAGAATGCGAATCAAAGGTGAGGTCCCTAAACGGTGTCTCGAATGTTCAAGTGACGATGAAAGCTCAAGTCAAAGGCCGTCAGGGATTTGAAAAAGCGGCTGTTTTGCCTGGCGTTCGTAATATTATCGCTGTGGCAAGCGGCAAAGGCGGTGTCGGAAAATCGACGGTGACGGCCAATCTGGCGCTTGCGCTTCGTGCGGCCGGAGCAACCGTCGGCCTTCTCGATTGCGATGTTTATGGGCCGAGCATGCCGCTCATGTTTGGGCTTGTGGGAAAACAGCCGGAGGTCACGGAAGATCAAAAAATTATTCCGCTTGAGGCGCACGGAATCCGGCTGATGTCGATCGGATTTTTGACCGGTGACCATGCGCCGGTCATTTGGCGTGGCCCAATGGTCCATCAAATGATTCAGCAGTTTTTGACGCGAGTTGCATGGAGCGAGTTGGATTATCTCTTGCTTGATTTGCCGCCTGGTACGGGAGATGCTCAGCTGACTTTGACGCAATCCGCGCCGCTTTCCGGGGCCGTGATCGTGACGACACCGCAAGAAGTCAGTCTCATTGATGCGCGCAAGGGCCTTCAAATGTTCCAGAAAGTAAATGTTCCGGTTCTGGGACTCATTGAAAATATGAGTTATTTCGCGTGCCCTGATTGCGGGAAGGTAACCGAAATTTTTCGCAAAGGCGGCGGCGAAAAATTGAGCCAAGAGCTTGGGGTGCCTTTGCTGGGACAAATTCCGATTGACCCTCAAATTACGGAAACGGGAGATCAAGGAACGCCGATTGTGGCTGAGCGGCCCGAATCTCGGACCGCAAAAATTTATCAAATCATTGCGGGTGCAATTGCGGCTCAGATGAGTATCGCTCATATGAAGAAGTCGCCGAACGTCCCGATTGATATTAAATGGCAGGCGAAGAAAGCGTAATGCCGCTTGAGGTTAAACAGGCTGATGAACGGACTCTCTCCATCCGTTGGGAGGATAAGCATGAAAGCGCTTATCCCTGCAGTTATTTAAGACGGCTTTGCCGCTGCGCCGCCTGTGTGGATGAATGGT
>CAZPKZ010000066.1:0-5787 GCA_964587285.1 uncultured bacterium
CAAACCGTCTTCCAACGCCAAAATGGCTATCGCCACAGCTTCCCCCGCGAAATCGTCCCAACCGCTTTTCCTTTAAGCGTGGCGCCGAGAAAGCAAGAATTCTTGGATTTCGAGATAAACTCCTCGCGCTTCACAGTCCACTCCTGATTTAAATCCACCAAGGTCAAATTCGCTTCGGTTCCCACCTTGATTTCGCCGAAACCTGCCGGCAATTTTAAAATCTCAGCCGGCCGAGTGGACATTTTGATCACAATCTCTTTAAGGCTTAGACTTTTTCCATGATACATTTGGGTCAGAATCACTCCAAGCGCCGTCTCAACGCCTGTCACTCCGACCGGAGCGTCTTGAAACTCCGCCATTTTTTCCTCATCGGTATGCGGGGCGTGATCTGTGGCAATCGCATCAATCGTTCCGTCCTTAAGGCCTTCCAAAAGCGCTTGACGATCTTCTTCGGTTCTTAATGGGGGCATCATTTTGAAATTAGTGTCGTAATGTTCAAGCGCCTCTTCCGTCAGCGACAGATGGTGGGGTGTCACATCCGCGGTGACGGGCAGTTTTTTCTTCTTCGCCAAGCGAATTAATTCAACCGATTCACGAGTTGAAATGTGAGTGACATGGAGAGGAGCGCCCGTCAATTCAGCCAGCAAAATATCGCGGCTGACCGCGATCGCCTCGCTTGCGTTCGGAATTCCTTTCAAGCCGAGACGAGTCGAGGTGATTCCTTCATTCATCACACCCTGAGAGGTCAGCCGCTTGTCTTCGGCATGGCTGATCACCAAGAGCCCCAGCATGGACGCGTATTCCATGGCACGCCGCATCAGAAGCGGATCGCCGACCCAGCTTCCATCATCGGTCACCGCCCAAGCGCCGGCGCGTTTCAAATCCGCCATTTCGGAAAGCTCTTTTCCTTCGCGCTCTTTAGTTAATGTGCCCGCCGGAAAAATATAAAACGGGACTTCGTTCGCTTTTCGAATGATGTTATCAATCACGCTTTGGTGATCGCAGGGCGGATTGGTGTTCGGCATCGTGACCGCCGCCACGAACCCCCCTTTCAAAGCCGCCTGAGCGCCGGAAAGAATGGTTTCTTTTTGTTCAAATCCGGGCTCCCGAAAATGGACATGCATATCAATCAAACCCGGGAATAGATAAAGGCCTTGGCCGTCCAAAGTCTGGGCGCTGCCGGAACTAATTTCATTTTTCAGTTCCGAGATGATCCCATTTTTAATTAAAAGATCAAACACCCCTTCCGCTTTATTTTTGGGATCTACCACATGAATTTGTTTCAGAAGAAGATTAAGCATGGATCACTCCTACTTTTTTCCGCGCACCGCTCAAAAGATAAAGAACGGCCATGCGGACCGCAAGCCCGTTCGTCACCTGATCTAAGATCACCGAATAGGGGCCGTCCATCACATCGCTTGAAAGCTCGATTCCGCGGTTGACCGGCCCGGGATGCATAATCAAGACGTCCGATTTCGCGTTCCGAAGGACCTCCCGGTTAATTTGATAATAATTGGCGTATTCACGGATGCTCGGAAAATAACATTCGCCCTGCCGCTCGGTTTGAATTCGAAGCAGGTTGATCACATCCGCGTCCCGAATGGCTTCTTCCAAATCGGTGGTGGCCTCCACGCCCAGCTTTTCCACCTGTGGAGGAAGAAGCGTTTTGGGCCCGCAGACCACGACCTTGACGCCCAATTTGGTCAGCCCCCAAATATTGGAACGCGCCACGCGGCTGTGCAAAATATCGCCGATAAACGCGACTTTAAGGCCGGCCAGTTTTCCTTTTTTCTCCTGAACGGTGAACATATCCAGAAGCGCCTGCGTCGGATGCTCATTCATTCCGTCTCCGGCGTTGATGACACTGACCGGAAGTGTTTCCGCTAACCGGTGCGGAGCTCCGGAAGCCGAATGCCTCATGACGATCATGTCGACTTTGAGGGATTCAATATTCCGGACGGTATCTTTGAGCGTCTCGCCCTTCACCGTACTGGAAGTATTCCCGGAAAAACTGATCGTATCGGCGCTCAAACGTTTTTCCGCAAGCTCAAATGAAATGCGCGTGCGCGTGCTGGGCTCGAAGAAAAGATTCGCCACGGTTCTGCCGCGCAAGGTCGGAACTTTCTTCACGGGGCGCAGTGAAATTTCCTGAAGCGACTTGGCGGTATCTAAAATCAGGCGAATTTCCTCCGCCGTCAGGTCCTTGATTCCCACTAAATCTTTTCGTCTCCAAACTGTGGTCATCCCACCACCTCCTTCGCAATCACCACTCCGTCTTCGCCGTCTTGTTCCTTAAACTTCACGATTACTTTTTCTCCTTTTGCGGTCGGAATATTTTTGCCTACATAATCGGGCTTGATCGGAAGTTCCCTGTGGCCGCGATCGATTAAGACGGCGAGCTGAATCGTTTCGGGCCTTCCAAAATCAATCAACGCATCCAAGGCGCAGCGAATCGTCCGGCCGGTAAAAAGAACGTCATCCACCAGCACTATTTTTTTCCCGTCCACGTCAAAATCAATTTCAGTCTCGCCTACATTGGGTTGAGAACCAATTTCTGTCAGGTCATCCCGGTAAAGGGTAATATCCAAAAGCCCGAGCGGGATTTTCTTACCCTCAATCGAGTCAATTTGATTTTGAAACCGCTTGGCCAATACGGCCCCGCCCTTTCGGATGCCGATCAAAACAAGCCGCTCCGCTCCTTTATTTTTCTCCAGAATCTCATGAGAAATTCTGGTGATGGCCCGGTTTAATTCTTCCGCGCTTAGAATTTGCGTATTTTGTGTCATTTTGTCCCAGTTTCTGGGTAAAAAAATAGCCCACTTTTAAGTGAGCTTCTTTTCAATTCGAAAGTTAACCTATTCATTTTTTACCCTTACCGGCTTCTCAGAGCCAGTTTAAAAGGTTCGCGCTGCAATTGCGTAAGAACAATACCTCAAAAAAACTTAGGAGTCAAGCCTTAAAAAAATAAGTGCGTCACGCAGGCCCCAAGTTAAGCCGAGTTCTGTCCCCTTTCGGGTGATGATCATCTGTCTTGAACGCCGCTCTCGCGGACGTCTCATGCGACCAACCCAAGACTTGGGGAACGAGTCATTCCCAGGCTCGATGTATTTTTAAGGCGAGCCTATGTCTTTTATTTGGTCTTTCTCCAAGCGGGGTTTGCCATGCGTCCCGCGTTGCCTTGGGACCGGTGGTCTCTTAAGCCGCCGTTTCACCTTCACCGGGCAAGTTTCCTTGGCCAGGCTGTTTATTTTCTGTGGCACTTTCCGTCCCGTTTATCTTTCGACAAACGGGCCTCCGAATTACGGAGCGCTACGCTCTTTGGAGCTCGGACTTTCCTCCCCCGCCACAAATCACGGCGGGCAAGCCCGCCGCGCCGTTTGGCGAGAGCGATCATCTCTTAAAACCTGCGTGAGAAAGAACTGAATTAATTATATCAACTTTGCGGCCATTTACAAATTGAATCAATGTTAAAGTTGAATCGCCCGTTTTGCGAGAAAAGCCGAGGCGCCCACCATCAAAATGTTAGGCAGCCAAAGCGAAAACCAGGGCGGCAGATAACCATTGATGGCCATCGAACGGCCCCAGATAAACAAAGTATAGTAAATGGCGACAATGCTCATCGCGATCCCGAAACTGATGACGACTTCGCCCCGCCTTCCGATAATCGCGATCGGAAGGCCGACTAACACAAAAGCGATCGCGGCAAATGAAAAAGAGATTTTTCGATGAATCTCAGTTTCTGTCTCGCGTTTTTTCTTTTCGTCCTTTTTGAGTTCTTCATTGTTCTGGAGGCGATACAGCAACTCGTCAATCGTCATTTCTTTTTCCTTTTTCGAAACGCCTCCCCTTTGCTTCCCGACAATGATATTGTTCAGAAGAAAAGTTTTGAAATTCAGTTTGTATAAAACGGAAGGGTCGTCCGGATTGGGCTCATCGCTCGTTCCGTTATACAGCTTAAACGTCAGTGACTGCTGATCGACGTCGGGAATGACCTCGCCCCATTCGGCTAAAATCGTTCGGGTGGGCTTATCGTTTTGAAACTGGAGAATTTTAACGCCTTCAAGCCGGTTGCCTTCGATTGAATTAATTAAAAACATATAGCCTTGGAAATCTTTGATGAACCGCCCCGCTTCCAAATAAGCTGCCGGGCGTTTTACGACTAAATGTCTGATGAGCTGGCGGGATTGATATTCAGACTGCGGCTGCACTTGATCGATCAAGAATAATGAAAAAAAACTAAGCAAAAATGCCACTAGGACCACCGGCACGGCTACTTGAATCGGATTGACGCCGCTGGCTTTCATGGCGGAAATCTCATTGTTTTGAGCGAAACTGCCGAAGACGAGGAGCACGCTGGCTAACGCCGCAGTGGGGAGAATCAGCCCGAAAAGGCTTGGAACCATTAAGATAATCAGCTTGATAATATCAAAAATACTCACGCCTTTATTCACGAGCAAATCCGCCAAATCAAATAAATTGCCCACCATGAAAATGAGAGTCACCAAAAAAAGCCCCATTAAAAACGGCGGGAGCAGTTCGCGCAGACAGTAAATGCGGAGAATCTTCATTGCGGAAGTCTGGGCTCTTGCCGCGTCGCAAGCGTCGGCGGCATCACCATTCCGGCTGAAACCACCATCTTGATTCCGTCCTCAATCGTCAGATTGGTTTCGATCAAATCCTGCTCCGGCACCAAAACAAACATACCGTTGACCGGATTTGGCGGGCTCGGCAAAAATATAATGGCAAGGCGTTTGCCGCTTCCTTTGTCTTCAACCGAGTTGGTGACAAATCCGACCGCCCACGAACCGAGCCTTGGGTATTCGATAAAAACGACGCGTTTGAACCCAAACGTTTTGGAAAGCGAGATCGTATGGATTAACTGCTTGGCGCCTTGATAAATATTTTTGACGAACGGAATCCGGTTGAGGATAGATTCCCAAAAATGAACAAGCGAGCGCCCTAAAATATTGGTCGTCACGGCGCCGATCAAATATAAAAAAATGAGCAGCAAAATAAATCCCAAACCGGGAATCGAAAATCCAAGCCATCTTCGGATGGGGTCGCCGAAAAAACCGTCCAGCGTCACAAAGGTAAACTTAAGCGCGACGTAAGTGAGCCACAACGGAACGACGAGGAGGAGGCCCGCGATCAATTTCCCTTGAATATTGTGGCGCAATCTTAAAAACAGCGGCGCTTTGAGCGATTTAGAATTTTCCATGTTTTGATCTCAGTTGAATTCGGTTATCATGTTGGTGGGCCCGCCTGGGCTCGAACCAGGAACCAACGGATTATGAGTCCGCTGCTCTAACCATTGAGCTACGGGCCCGAAATCTACAGATTGGTTAATACCTTCAGCCGCGATTCCATTTTCCTAAGCGGAATCATATCGCCCCGAGCATCAGCGACTTGAATTCCTCTCTCATAAATTTGCCGGGCCTGGGCTTTTTCGCCTAACGATTCAAGCGCTAAGCCCAAACTAAAATAACTCGGAGAATGATTTGAATCAACCTCAATCGCTTTCTCAAACGCGTACCGGGCCTCGCCAAAGCTTTTTCCGTCCAGGTAAGCGGATCCCAAACTGAAGTAACCGAGCACATCATTGGGATCGAGCTCAATCACTTTTTGATAACGACGTACACGCTCCTGGATCTGATTTTCCTGTTCCTGAGCGGCTTCGGCAGGTGATTTTCCGCCAGGTCCTTTCTGAGAACGCAGCTCTTCTTTCCAAGAAAGGCGCCTTGCTTCCGCCTGTTCCTGTTCTGCCTCGAGAATCATTCCCTTTTGGAC
>CAZPKZ010000067.1:0-5730 GCA_964587285.1 uncultured bacterium
ATAGTCCAACCCCCTGAATGAAACGCGAGAAAAGCAGGGGGTTGGGATCATAACAGTTTGCGAAGGGCTTCTTGAATTAACTTGCCTTGACGAAGAGCGATATCATTCGGCGAACTTTCATTGATGGCGGCTAATCGGGCTGAAAAATTTTCAGCATCAGCGAGTTGAATCAATGCGTTTGATTCAAGCAGCCGCTGGAAATGGTAATGTTTTTTGGAAAGCCTTCCGTCGCCCAGCCGCATGACCAAAACGTTTTTTCCCGCGCTCACGGCTTCTGAAACCATCGAAACACTGTCTTCGGTAACCAAAGCTACCTCGGAAAGCGCAAGCATCCCATAAGTCACATTTTCTACGTTCGATTCATTGGCAATCACCAAAAGCTTTGTATAGGGAAGCCCTGCCAATTGTTGTTTGACGATGGCGCTAATCTCAGGCTCCGTCCTTCTCGAGGTAGTGACCAAAAGTTCAAACCCGGATTTCTCAGCCAAAGATTTGAGCGTCGCCAACCATTTATGAAATTGAGCGGGATCTAACCGGTAAGATTTAGTTTTTCCCCCGATGAAAACGCTCAGCCGTTTAACTCCGTTAGCGCCCAAAGGAACTCTACATTTAAGATTCTCTCCGGAAGCATGAAGCAAAGCGCCATCCACTCGGCTCGGAGTAATGAGGGTTCGAATAACTCGAGAAGCGTGTTTCGGAACGATGTCATGGGCGGGCACAATCAAGAGGTCAAAGAAGTTCAGAGAATAGGGGAACGGCGGCTTCATCAAGACAATGGATTTGGCCGAATTTTCCCGTTTCATTAGTAAATTGACCGGCGCAAGCGACGATCCCGCTGAGATGACAATATCCGCATGTGATTCTTTTAAAGCTTGAGCGCAGGCGGGCTTGAAAAAAAAATCTAAAATGCCGAGCCGGCCTTGAGCGAACGGATAAAAAACCAGGGCAAACGCGAAAAACAACTTTTTGCGCCATTCGCTTTTATACCTTACATCAATCGTCTGAAACTCAAATTCGTATTCTCCCATTTCCGAAGCCGTGAGCTTATTAAATTCTTCCGCGATAGCCTCGGATTGATGCGTATGCCCCGCGCGTTCATCCCGAAGAACCAGAATTCTTTTAGTCAAACCGTACTTCCAACGTTTATAAATCCAAAGCCATTGATCGGGGTATTTCGCAATCCATTTTTCTAACAACTGATAATAACTTTGAACGGTTTTGTGAACTGCTTCTTCCCCGCCCTCGGCTTGCGCAAACTCTTCTTCGATAAATATTTGGTGATACGGGCCTTTCAATCGAACCATAAAACAAGGCAAAATTGTGGAGTGCGTCTTTTGAGCGATCGCGAAAATTCCTGAAGGGGCCGTTGTTTTTCTTCCAAAAAAGCGAATGACTAACCCTCTCGGGCCGCCGGAAAGGTCGCCTAAGGCTCCTACCATTCCGCCGCGCTCAAGCTCGCGAATTAAATCGCGAACGCCGCCTCCCTTTTGAATCGTCACAGATCCGTGCGAGGACCTGAGATCATTGAGAAAATCATTGAGCCGGCTGTGCTTTTGCTCGCGCGCCAGGACATATAAAGGTTTTCCAACGAGAGAAGATAAAATTTGTGAAAGCTCCCAATTGCCGAAATGAGGGGTGATCAAAACCGTGCCCTCATTTTTACGGGCGATATGTTCATAGCGTTCGCGATGATCAACCGTCACATATCGATCCAGATAACTCTGCCTCATTTTAGGAAAGCGAAGCATTTCAACGATATTCTGCGCCAAATGAATAAAATGCTTCTGAACGATTTTCTTCCGCTCATCCGCACGATAACGATTTCCAAAAGCGGCTTTCAAATTGACATAAGCGACCCGCCGCCTGGAATTGGCGCGGGACAGCACGAATCCCACGATGCGCCCCAAGCCAAGCGCCGTTTCCACGGGAAGCGCCTGCAAGATCGCGCTCAACAGTCTCAGGGATACCGCCGCTAGCCACTCAACCATGTTCCGAAATTTCTTTCTCGGGCGGTTTGCCTTCCGAAGGTACTGCCGCAATATCCTTTGGAATGGACGCTTCAGCCGGGGGTTTTTGAACCGGGGGATTCCTGCGAGGCACAAACCGGTTAGGCCTTCTTTCGAAATTTTCCACGCGCCTTGCGACGGCATATCGGCCCAAATATTGATGCAGCAATCCCTCGCCGTTAGCGAGGTGCAATCTGACTTTTAAAATGAGCGGTTTGACGATCCGCTTCATCAATTCTTCCGAGCGAAAAAAATCCTTTTCCGTCGTAATCATTTCCTCAGATTCACTCGTCTCTTTCGCCCTCAGGATTTCTTTTAATTCGCGCTCACTGTAATGGTGATGATCCGAGAACTCAAAATTTCGGATCGTTTTCAAATTGAGCTGATTGAGGAGCATCTGAAATGAGCGCGGAGTTCCGATGCCTGAAAAGCTGGTGACCCGCATGCCTTGAAGCCGATTCGCTTGAATTCGCTCCCGCGATCCCGGCCGGTAAAAATAAAGGGCTTCTCGATAGGCTTCCACAAATTCAATCTTGGGCGCGATTTTTCGAACTTTCGTTTTAATCTCTTCCAGCTCTTTGCGGGAACTTAAATTCACGTCGGTCAAAACAATGATCGAGGCCCGCTTGAGACTGCTTAAAGGCTCTCTCAAAATCCCGCGGGGGATTAACGAAAAATTTCCAAACGGATTTAACACATTCATCACTACAATGTCCAAATTCCGTTTGATTCGCCAGTGCTGAAAGCCGTCGTCTAAAATGATGACATCCGCCGGATGGGCGGCCAACGCCTTTTCACCCGCCAGGAAACGATCGGCTCCGATCCCGAATTTTGCATCCTGCAGCTGGCGGGACAACAGCTTGCTTTCATCTTGGCCGTAGCCGCGGGCGAGAATCAGCGGAATGTTATTGCGGTTGAGAAAAAAACGCGCCACATATTCGACCAATGGGGTTTTGCCCGTTCCGCCCCAAGTGATATTGCCGATGCTAATCACGGGATATTTGAACGCGTGTTGTTTGAACAAACCTACGCCGTAAAAAGAACGGCGGATGCTCAAAACCAACCCATAAAAAATGGCTGTCAAATTGAGAATGGGCTTCCAAAACCAGGCCGAATGGCTCACGCAAGCCCGGTCCTCGGCCAAAAGCCGAAAATAGTTTCGTAGTGTCATAGGGAATGTGCCACGAGGGCGGCCGGTTCCTCTTGCATCGAAATCCAACTTGCAAGATAGTCCAATGTCCGTGTCGTAGCTCCTTTCATTGATTGAATCGAAGACCATGCTCGAGCCCCCATTTCGCCTCTGAGCTCCGGGCTCTCCAAAAGCAATCTTGATCTTTCAAATAATTCGTTTTCTGAAGCAACCTGAAATGCGGCTTCCTTTGCATCGAGCGTTTCATACACTTCGTGAAAATTAAACACATGGGGTCCGTGAATCAGGGGCTTCTTTGAATAAGCGGCTTCAATGGGACTCTGCCCCCCTCGCTGAACAAAACTTCCGCCCATAAAAACAACGTCGGCCAGCGGATAGACACTGGCGAGAATTCCCATCCGATCGATTAACAGCACCGGTTGGGTTTCACCATTCTGGGATGTCTCCGAAAAAAGTTGAAATTGAAAACCAAAACTTTGGATTAAACGGCCGACCCTTGAAAGATTTTCCGGGTGTCTTGGAGCCAAAATCAACTGCAAATCCGTGAACATTTCCCGAAGACGTTTGAAACTACGCAGAAGAAGCTCTTCCTCGCCCCAGTGAGTGCTTCCCCCGACTAAAATCAACCCGCTTGAAGATACTCCGTTTAACTTCTTGTTCGCGTTGTTTTTCCCATCTTTTGACACAACCCGGTCAAATTTCATGTTGCCCGTATAAAAAACCTGAAGCTCCGGCATTCCGAGCCTCATGAAATAATCCCGATCCCGCGTCGACTGAACCAAACAAAATGAAAGTTTCTCAAGAACCGGCGCGGTCCAACGGCGCGCTAAATGATACCTTTTGAATGACCTGGGCGAAAGGCGGCCGTTGATAATTCCAATCGGAACTTCCGATGCCTTTGCCTTGGAAATTAAATTGGGCCATATTTCGGTTTCCATGAGAAGAATCAGCTTAGGTTGAATGACCTTAAGCACGCGGCGCACGACAAAACTGAAATCCAGCGGCGCGTAAAAAACGAGGACGCGCTCTGAGGCCAAACCTCCGGCCACTTGGCGGCCCGTAGGAGTCGTCGTGGAAAGCGCAATTTGCCAATCCGGATAACGCTCCAGGAACAGACGAATCCACTCGCGAGCGGCCATCACCTCACCGACGCTCACCGCGTGAAGCCAGATGGTTTTCCGGCCCGCAAATTTTTGGCTGAAGGACTGCGAGAAAAAACCAAACCGCTCGGCGATCATTTCTTTTTGATTCTCCGCTTGGTTCAAGCGGATCAAAAATTTTGGAATCGATACCAGACTAAAAATTAAAAAAACAAGGTCGTACATCCGTCACGCTTTCAGGCCCTGGGATGGGCTTGATCGTAAGCTTCCCTGAGCCGTTTGGCTGAAACATGAGTATAAATTTGGGTGGTTGAAAGATGGGCATGGCCCAAAAGTTCCTGAACGCTTCTTAAATCAGCGCCCCGGTCCAAAAGATGTGTGGCAAAGGTGTGCCGAAGCGTATGAGGGGATATATCTTTTTTCAGGGCTGCGCGTTTGGCGCATTTTAATGTGATCCGGCGCACACTGCGGTCCGTCAACCTGGTTTTTTGTCGATTTAAAAAAAGAGGCTGCAATCTCGTTTCCGAACCAACCGGCAAAGCATCCAGATAATCTTTAACGGCTTGGGCCGCGCAAGAACCGATGGGCACAATCCGCTCTTTTTTTCCTTTTCCTCTCACTTTCAGAAGGCTGCTGAGAAGATCAACGTCTTCTTCATTCAAGCCCACTAACTCGCTGACGCGGATTCCCGAACTGTAAAGCAATTCAAGAATGGCCCGGTCTCTCTTCATTTCCCATTTATCCCCGTGTGTTGATTCAAGCAAATGTTCCATTTCCTGGGTTTCCAGATACGACGGAAGGCGCCTGTCTCTTTTGGGAGTGGCGATACCGCTTGCGGGATTGGCGCTGACTAAATGCTCCCGAGTCAAATATTTAAAGAAGGACTTCAAGCAAGCGAGTTTCCGAGAAATCGTGCTCTTTAGAAAATCCTTTTCCTTCAGA
Organism: uncultured bacterium; assembly: GCA_964587285.1. GTDB lineage: Bacteria > Omnitrophota > Omnitrophia > Omnitrophales > Danuiimicrobiaceae > 01-FULL-45-10b. The sequence continues at coordinate 5,199 of CAZPKZ010000067.1, forward strand.
TGGGCCAAAAACCGGCGAATCGCAATATAATTGACGTCGCTTAAAGAAGCTTTTCCGAGGAAGCGGAAAAATTCGATTAAGTCACTTCGATAATTCTTAACCGTGTGAGGCGAAGCGTTTTTCTCGGCTTCCAGAAAATTTAAGAAACGGTCAACATAAGTATCTACCGACATGATGGACCTACAGGCTTTCGGTCTTGCTTAAACGTCCTCGCCTACTTCTTCAACCTCGGGGGGCTTTTCTTCTAATCTTTCTTGGGCAGATTCTTTTTGCGGAAGTTGATTGGCAATGTAGTCGCAATTTGGATAATTCGAACAGCCGAAAAATTTCCGTCCCCCTTTTCCTTTTCGCTTCACCAGATACCCGCCGCAGCCGGGTTTGGGACATACCACACCAGTGGACATTGGTTTCGTATTCCGGCATTCCGGAAAACCGGAACAGGCGACAAACTTCCCAAAACGGGCCCATTTAATCATCAGTGGCTTTCCGCATTTGTCGCAATTTTCATTGGCAGGAACCGGATCCTGACGGA
>CAZPKZ010000068.1:0-5715 GCA_964587285.1 uncultured bacterium
ATTTATGGAGGCCTCGGAAGCATTGTGAGCGAAGTAGTCGCTCAGGCGGCGCCTGTTCCGATGGAGTTTGTCGCGATTCAAGATACTTACGCCGAATCCGGTACGCCGGATGAGTTGCTCGACCGCTACGGATTAACCGCCCGCCACATCGTTCAAGCCGCCGAGCGCGTTTTCAAGCGCAAGAAAAAATAGCTAAATTTTCTTCGTATTTTCGTAGAAGATGACTTCGATTAAAGGATTTTCCTGCAGGATTTCCTTCGTTTTTTCTTTAAACGAAGATGGAATTTCGGGGTAGAACGTATCTCCTTCGTAGTCTTCATGAATTCGTGTCAAATAAATTCCGTCTACTAAGTCCATCGTTTGGCGAAAAATCTCCGCGCCGCCAATGATGAATACTTTTTCAGTTCGCGCTTGGGTGAGCGCGTCTTGAAGAGAGTCGAAAAATTTTAGGTTCTCATGAGAAAAGGGGACAGGCATATGATGCTTTGGTTTCATTGCCTGTCCCCTTTTCTGCCGTGTCAGCACAAAATTATCCCTTCCCGGAAGAACTTTGCCGATCGCCTCAAACGTTTTCCGGCCCATGATGAGCGTATTTCCCATCGTCAGTGACTTGAAGTGTTTCAGATCCTCTGGAAAGTGCCACGGAAGTTTCCCGTTTTTTCCGATCACTCTGGTTTCTTTGGCGTAGGCAACGATGTGGTAGAGTTTCATTCACACCGCAATCGGCGCTTTGATGGCGGGGTAGGGATTGTAGTTTTCGATTTTGAAATCTTCGTATCGAAAAGCGAATATATCTTTTACGTTCGGATTCAAATGCATTTGAGGCAAGGCGCGCGGTGAGCGGCTCAGCTGAGTATTCACTTGTTCGAGATGATTGGAATAAATATGCAGGTCTCCGAAAGTATGAATAAATTCGTTTGCTTCAAGGCCGGTGACTTGGGCAATCATTAATGTGAGAAGTGAATAAGAGGCGATATTGAAAGGTACTCCCAGGAAAGCATCCGCGCTTCTTTGATAAAGCTGGCAGGAAAGCCGGCCGTTCTGAACGTAGAATTGAAAGAGACAGTGGCAAGGCGGAAGCGCCATTTTTTCGATTTCTCCCACATTCCAAGAGCTGATAATAATTCGTCTGCTGTCGGGATTCGTTTTGATCAAATGAATTGCGTTCGCGATCTGATCGACCGTTTCGCTGTTTGAAGTCGTCCACGACCGCCACTGTTTCGAATAAATGGGGCCCAATTCTCCGCGCTCATCCGCCCATTCATCCCAGATCGTTACACCGTGGTCTTTGAGGTATTTGATATTGGTATCGCCGCTTAAGAACCACAAAAGTTCGTGAAGCACCGATTTCAAATGAATGGTTTTGGTGGTAAGCAGCGGAAAGTCTTCTTTGAGATTGATGCGCATTTGATAGCCGAAGGTGCTGATGGTCCCCACACCCGTTCGGTCCTTCCTTTGCGTCCCCACCGCCAAAATATGCCTCAGAAGATCTTGATATTGCTTCATAGCAGGCCCAAATTATAAGTCTAAAAGGGCGAATCATCAATCTTTCCTTATGTTGACTCAAACGTCAGGCGTGAGTATCATCAAGCTTATGGATCCGCAGCTGTATTTGAAGCAGATGGAAATTGGGCCGATGCAGAATTTTGTGTATTTAGTGGGAGATACGGCTACGCATGAAGCTTTGATGGTAGATCCTGCTTGGGATGTCGATTCCATTTTAGCGGTCGCCCAGCAAGAAGGCTATCGGGTAAAAGGAGCTCTCATTACCCATACGCATTTTGACCATGTGAATGGGCTGGAACAGCTGCTTGAGAAAACGGACGGCACGGTTTATATTCATAGGAACGAGGCCGAATTTTTGAAAGGCATGAAAGGAAATATCCAAAAGATGGAGGGCGGAGATAAAGTAAAAATCGGAGGAATCGAAATTAATTTCCTTCATACGCCGGGGCACACGCCCGGTTCTCAATGTTTTCTGGTGGATCGGAATTTGATTTCGGGCGATACTTTATTTATCAATGCCTGCGGCAGATGCGACTTGCCCGGCGGAAATGCGGAACAAATGTACGAAAGCTTGAACCGGCTTGCGAATTTGGATGAATCGATTATGCTTTATCCGGGGCATCATTATGCCGATGAGCCTACTTCAACGATCGCGAATGAAAAGAAGTTTAATCCTTATTTACAAACAACGAACTTGAATGATTTTCTAAAATATAGAATGGGATATTAAATGGAAATTAAAAGGCAATTCGTGAATTTTCGCTTTTTCAGAACGCTTCCCGAATGGCGCAGGCTTCCTGAAGCTGAAAAAAAGAAAGGTTTTCAAGAATTTGAGGAAGTCGTAAAGCGCTATCAATCGAAGATCATTGTTTTGTGCTACTCTTTAATCGGGATCCGCTCGGACGCCGATTTTCTTTTATGGCGGATTTCAGAGCGCCTTGAAGATTTCAATGAAATGAGCAGGGATCTTTTAAAAACAGGCTTCGGAAAATATATTTCAATTCCTTATTCTTATTTGGCCGTTACGAAACGCTCCATGTATGTGGATAAGCACCAGCATGAAGGTTCCGAATCAAACCGCGCGCAAATCATTCCGGGTAGCACTAAATATCTATTTGTTTATCCCTTCATTAAACAACGGGAATGGTATCTTCTTTCTAAAGAAGACCGCCAAAAGATAATGGACGTTCATATCGCGATGGGGCATAAGTATCCTTCGGTTAAAATCAATACGACTTATTCGTTTGGAATTGACGATCAAGAATTTGTTGTGGCATTCGAATCGGATATTCCGATGGATTTTGTGGATTTAGTCATGGATCTTCGCGAAACGCAGTCTAGTAAGTATACCGTGAGGGATACGCCCGCGTTTACCTGTATTCAAAAACCGATTTCTAAAGTTTTAGAGGATTTGGGATGACGGAAGATCAGGCGAAAAAAATCGCGCAAGAAATGTTCCGGAAAGCCTACGACCTTCAAATGGCGGGCGATCTTGAAGATGCGATTGAGCAATATAAGCGTTCCATCGAAATTTTTCCCACCGCCGAAGCTCATACATTTCTGGGCTGGACATACAGTTTTCAGCGGCGCTATGATGACGCCATTCGCGAATGCAAAGAAGCGATTAAAATCGATCCGGATTTTGGGAATCCCTACAATGATATCGGCGCCTATTTGATTGAGCGCGGCCGGTTGGATGAAGCGATTCCGTGGTTCAAGAAAGCAATGGCGGCCAAACGCTATGATAGTTACTGCTATCCTTATTACAACCTCGGCCGTGTTTATGAGCGAAAGGGAAATTGGCAGGAAGCGCTCAAGTGTTATGAAAGTTCGTTAAAGGCAAATCCGGATTACGTGTTGGCGAGAAAAGCGCTTAACCGCTTGAAAGCGATCCTGAATTAATAGAGGCAGAAGCAGGTGATGGGATGATTGGATTTCTAGGCTGGATTTTGATCGCCCTCGGAACCGCGACGGCTTTTGGGGCTTACGAAATCGTGCGTATTAATCAGTTGAATACGCTTGCCGTTATTGTCCTTCCTCTGATGTATCTTGCCGCAGGTGTTGGGCTGCTCCGCTTCAAGGGTTGGACGCGGTATTTAGTGGCTGCCCTCGCTTCTTTCCACGTGCTGTTGGGGATTTTGTCGTTAAAAGAGATTGTGACGTTCGCCGATTTTTTTCCAATCGTGCCAATCATTGAGTGGATTCCGTCCTCAGTTCTTCGTCAAAATCCTTTCAGTTCTTTGACCATGTTGATTATCTCCCATTTTGTCATTCCTTTTCTGATCGTATCTTATTTGAGTTTGAAACACGTGGCCGTTCAATTTGAATCGTGGCTTCAAGGAAATTTTTCGTGGGGCGCCCCCTGTTTGGTGGTATTGGCAAGCGGTTTTATTTTTTCTTTCACACTTCTTAACTCAAGTGAAGTCGGCCGCTTTTTCTCCCCGCAAAGCAGGGTCTTTTTTGGCTTCACTTTGACTCCTGTCCAGGGAGTCGTGTCACACCATGTTGAGTTTTATCTGCTCTTGCTTCTGTCTTTCGGACTGATTTCCGGGGGGCGGGCGATGTGGATTCTGACCGTGATCTTCGCTTTGAACTATTGGTTTCCGTTTGCTTCCGGCAAAACCTATCTCTCCACTTCGAGCTTCGAATTTTTATTTTTTGGAATCGGTTGGATTTTAACCGTCCTCGTTCTTTTGATTCATTGGAAATTTTTTTGGCTCCAGACCGCATGGCTTGAATCACGCAAGCCGTGATAAGCTGTTTGTGATTCCGCTTTACAAAATTTTTATCTCCCCTAAAATACAAGATTATTCTTTCATCCGCGTCCTTTACAAAACTCTTTAATTTTCAATAGGTTAGGCAAAGTTTTATGATCGAATACGCTGGCATTCTGACCTTGTCTATTTTTGCGGCACTTCTTGCGTATTTATTTGTCTTTTTGGCCTCTCGCCTTGGGCCCAAACGTTCAAATCCTGTAAAAGAAGAACCCTTCGAATGCGGCGAAAAACCTTTCTCAATTCCAAAGCGCGGAGTTCCGGTCCATTTTTACTTGATTGCCATGTTGTTCGTTATCTTTGATGTGGAGCTCGCGTTTCTTTTTCCGTGGGCGGTCCTGTTTAAAAAACTGGGCCTCATCGGTCTGATCGAAATCGGTGTTTTCGTATTTTTTATTTTCATTGGGTACGTGTACGCGCTTAAAAAAGGAGCGCTGGATATCAAATGACCGTTCAAAACGAAACTTCTTCCGGCGGATTTGTCACTTCACAGCTGGACGAAATGATCGGGTGGGCAAGAAAGTATTCGATTTTCCAATATCCGTTTGTAACGGCCTGCTGCGGAATGGAATATATGTCTACCGCGACCGCCCATTATGATATGGACCGGTTTGGAGCCGGCCTGCCGCGTTTCAGCCCGCGTCAATCCGATGTCTTGATGGTGGTAGGCACGATCAGCCACAAACTGGCGCCGGTTTTAAAACGGATTTATGATCAGATGTGCGACCCAAAATGGGTAGTGGCATTCGGCGTTTGTACCTGTACAGGCGGCTTTTATGATAACTACGCTACCGTGATGGGAATCGATACGATTATACCGGTTGATGTTTATATTCCAGGCTGCCCGCCGCGTCCTGAAAACGTGTTGGACGGCTTGATGAAGCTTCAGGAAAAGATTCAGCGCCAGCCTTCCAATCCATGATCCCACCACCTGCTTTTAAAAAACGCGTTGTTGCTAATTTAGAAACCGCAACGCGTTTTTTACGTTTCAGTGAAACTTTGCCGCCTCTGGCGGCAAGAAAGCAGGTGGTGGGATGATCCTCGAAAAATTAAAAGAAAAGTTTTTAGATGACGTTTACGAAACTCACGAGTTTCGAGGCGATTTGATCGCCGTCATCAATAAAGAAATTGTCCGCGACGTGATGAAATTTTTAAAAGCGGATCCGGCGCTCGATTTCAATATTTTAATGGACCTCACCGCGGTTGATTACCTCCGGCTGGATCGAACACCGCGTTTTGATGTGGTTTATCACCTGTATTCGCTTGCGAAAAATTACAGGTTGCGTATCAAAGCCGGCGTAGACGCTAAAGATCCTGCGATCGATTCATTAACTCAGATTTGGCCTATAGCCAATTGGTTTGAACGGGAAGTGTGGGATATGTTCGGGATTAAATTTAAAGGCCACCCGAATCTGAAACGCATTTTGATGTACGA
>CAZPKZ010000069.1:0-3818 GCA_964587285.1 uncultured bacterium
CAAATCCCATCACAATGTCGGCGGGCTGCCGCTCAAAATGAGATTCAAATTGATTGAACCGCTTCGGGAACTGTTCAAAGATGAGGTGCGCAAAGTAGGCCGCTCCTTGAGAATTCCCGCGGCCATGATTGACCGCCAGCCTTTTCCCGGGCCCGGCCTTGCGGTGAGAATTATCGGCGTTGTGACAAAAGAACGGTGCGATCTTTTACGGGAAGCGGATTGGATTGTGACGGATGAAATCAAGAAAGCGGGATTTTATTCGAAGATCTGGCAGAGTTTTGCGGTTTTGCTTCCGATTAAAAGCGTGGGCGTCATGGGGGATGAGCGGACTTACGAAAATGTGTGCGCCCTGCGGGCCGTTACTTCTGAGGACGGAATGACCGCCGATTGGGCGCGGCTGCCGGAAAGCCTTTTGGCGCGGATTTCGAATCGGATCATCAACGAAGTACGCGGGATTAACCGGGTGTGTTATGATATCAGCTCTAAACCTCCCGCGACGATTGAGTGGGAATAAAGATGAGACACGAAGATTTTGTGCACCTTCATTGCCATTCGCAGTATTCACTGCTGGATGCCGCTTCCAAAATTCCGCAGCTCATTAAACGCGCCGTTGAACTGAAATTCGCGGCGCTTGCCATGACCGATCACGGCAACCTCTTCGGAGCCATTCAGTTTTACGAAGAGGCCATGAAGCAAGGGGTTAAACCGATTATCGGCATTGAGGCCTACATTGCCCCTCAATCCCGCTTTGATAAAACAGCTCATGGAATTAAAGAGGCCTCTTTTCATATTACGCTGCTTGCGCGAAATGAAGTCGGCTACCGAAATCTGCTAAAACTGACCACGGCAAGTTATCTCGAAGGTTTTTACTATCGCCCCCGGATCGATAAGGAACTTCTCAGGAAACACCATGAAGGCCTTATCGCGCTTTCGGGGTGCCTCAAGGGCGAGGTGTCTCATTACACCTGGAACGAGCAGTTTGAAAAATCGCGCGAAGCAATTCGCGGATTTATCGATATTTTTGGCAAGGAAAATTTTTACCTTGAGTTGATGAGTCAAGGCATTGAAGCCCAACAGAAGCTCATCGAACATTATCCGGCGCTCGCGAAAGAATTTGGGCTCAAGCTCGTGGCAACCAATGATTGTCATTATATTCACCGAACCGATGCTCAGACGCATGACGCCCTCATTTGCATCGGTACCGGATCTGTGCTTTCCGATCAAGACCGGATGCGTTATCACGGGGATCAGTTTTATCTCAAGTCGGCTGAGGAAATGAGGGGGCTTTTCAAAGATTATCCCGAAGCCATTCGAAATACGATCGAAATCGCGGAGCGATGTAATTTGGAGCTTAATTTTAAAGAAACCCATCTTCCTCTATTTTCGCCTCCGGACAAAAAAGATCCCGACCGTTATTTGGAGGAACTTTGCTTTGAAAGTTTAATTTCAAAAATGAACGGCAAAATCCAAGAGGAGTACGCGAAGCGGCTTCGATATGAAATTTCGGTCATTAAAAAAATGGGTTTTACGGGTTATTTTCTCGTGGTTTGGGATTTTATCCGCTACGCCCGCGAGAATAAAATTCCGGTCGGGCCCGGACGCGGTTCCGCCGCGGGGAGTTTGGTGGCGTACGCGCTCGGGATTACGAGCATTGATCCGATCCAGCACGGCCTCATTTTTGAACGATTTCTGAATCCCGACCGGATTTCGATGCCCGATATTGACATCGATTTTTGTTACGAGCGCCGGGATGAAGTCATTGAATATGTCCGAAAAAAATACGGCCAGGAAAGCGTGGCTCATATTATTACGTTTGGAACCATGGCGGCACGGGCAGCGATCCGTGATGTCGGGCGAGTGATGGGAATCAGTTATCAAGAAGTGGACAAACTGGCAAAGCTCGTTCCGGCTGAGCTCGAAATGACAATCGAACGCGCGCTTCAAATGGAGCCAAGGCTGAGAGATCAAGCTTCGACCAATGAGGATATCAAACAATTGCTCGATACGTCCAAAGCGCTTGAGGGCCTTGCCCGCCATGCCTCAACTCATGCGGCAGGCATTGTGATTTCGGACGGGCCGCTTCACGATTATTGCCCCCTCTTCAAAGCCAATGATCAGATCACCACCCAGTATGATATGGAAGCGGTGGAGAAGATCGGGCTCTTGAAGATGGACTTTTTGGGTTTAAGGACGCTGACTGTCATTGACGAAGCCTGCAAACTCGTGAGCCGAAAACTCGGAAAAGAACTTCAAATCGATCAAATCTCACTCGACGATGCACTCACTTACGACATGTTAGGAAAGGGAGACGCCATCGGCGTCTTTCAACTGGAAAGTTCGGGCATGCGGGACCTTCTCAAGAAAATGAAACCGACCCGCTTCGGTGACATGGTGGCTTTGCTTGCGCTGTACCGGCCGGGGCCCTTGGGAAGCGGCATGGTGGATGATTTTATTAAACGGATGCATGACCCGTCTCTGATTAAATACGATCATCCCGTGTTGGAGCCAATTTTGAAAGAAACTTATGGAATCATTCTTTACCAAGAGCAGGTGATGCAGATTGTTTCCGCGCTTGCCGGATTCAGTTTGGCGAAAGCCGATTCGCTGAGACGCGCGATGGGAAAGAAAATTCCGGAAATTATGGAACGGGAGAAAAAATCCTTCGTTGAGGGCGCTCAGAAAAAAGGAATTCACACGAGGACGGCCGAGAAAATCTGGAATTTAATTGAATATTTCTCAGGTTACGGGTTCAATAAGAGCCATTCAACAGCCTACGCTTTTATTTCCTACCAAACCGCCTTCTTGAAAGCAAATTACGCGGTTGAATTCATGGCCGCTTTGCTGAGTTCTGAAAAAGACAATACGGATAAGATCGTCCGATATATTGAAGAGTCGAAACGTCTTGGGATCGCGGTGCTTCCACCTTCCGTCAATGAAAGTTTTTCCGTATTCACCGCCGTTGAGTCAACCATCCGGTTTGGATTGAGTGCGGTGAAAAATGTAGGGACCGCCGCTGTCGAATCCATCATTGCGGCGCGAGATGCAAACGGGCCTTTTAAATCGCTTTATGATTTTTGCGAACGCGTAGACCTTCGATTATGCAATCGAAAAGTGCTTGAAAGTTTAATCAAGTGCGGCGCGTTCGATGATTTTCAATTCAAACGCTCACAGCTCATGGCGATTCTGGACCGCGTCTTGGAAGTCGGCGCAAAAACTCAGCATGACCGCCAGCGCGGCCAGCTTTCGCTTCTTGATCAATTGGATCAGCGCCAGACTTCAACTTTAGTAGGCGATCCAGTTCCGAATACGGAGGAATGGTCTGAAAGCGAGCTTCTGGGTTATGAAAGGGAGCTGCTCGGTTTTTATGTGAGCGCGCATCCGTTGAGCAAATTTGAGAGGGTACTCAGGACTTATGCGAGCACCACGACCGCCGCTTTGCCTGAACTGAAAGATCAAGAGGAACTTACGATCGGCGGCATCGTGAGCACGATTAAGGAAATCACGACCAAGAAGGGCGATCGAATGGCGTTTATCGGCCTTGAGGATTTGGACGGGCGCTGCGAGATCGTTGTTTTCCCCGAGGTGTTTCGCGCATCGATTCAGCTGCTTCGTAAGGACGTCACCGTTTTTATCCGCGGAAAAGTGAACATGCGTGACGATACGCCCAAAGTGCTTGCCGAAGAAATCATTCCGATCGAGGAGGCCGAGAAGCGGCTGACGAAAGTTATTTCGATCGATCTTCTGACCGCCGGCCTCGATTTGGAGACGCTTGGGAAACTCAAGGAAATTCTCGCGCAACACCCCGGCAGGACGCCGGT
>CAZPKZ010000069.1:3828-5669 GCA_964587285.1 uncultured bacterium
TTAGTTTTCGGGATCCCGGCGGGCGCAAAACCGTTCTTCATTCCGGCGAAGGTTTTAAGGTGGAGACCGGCCCGCCTCTTTTGCAGGAACTGGAACAGCTGTTGGGGGCCAATGTCATCAAAATTAGGAGTTAATTAGGCTGTTTACCCTTGGCTTTTTCTTTCCAACTCTTTCAATCAAAACAAGTTAGAGAAGAAAATTTCTTGACATCACTTGATTCGTTTGCTATTTTGTTGAGCAGTAAAGACTTAGGATAATTGGGATTTCATCCGGTTCCGAGAGTCTTAACTTCGTACGAATTTGGAGGTGAATGGAATGACCAAAAAAGACATTGTCACAAAGGTCTCCAACGACACCAATCTGACTCAGATTGACGTTAAGAAAATCGTGCAACGTACGCTTGACGCAATTGTGGAAGCTTTGGAGCGCGGGGAGACGGTTGAGTTGCGTAATTTCGGAGTATTTAAGGTCAAGACTCGTCGGGGCCGCGTAGGACGCAATCCGAGGACAGGTCAGGAAGTCCAAGTTCCTGAAAAGAAAGTAGTTGTGTTTAAACCAGGGTTGGTTTTGAAACATCAAGTTAAATAAGGCCGGGAGGAAAAGAAATGGCGGTTCAGGGCAAGGTGAAATGGTTCTCCAATGTAAAGGGTTACGGATTTATCGAGCAAGAAGGCGGACAGGATGTATTTGTCCATTATTCGTCCGTTCAAGGGGAAGGTTACAAGACACTGGAAGAAGGTGACGTTGTCAGCTTTGAGATTATTCAAGGTGAAAAGGGCCCACAAGCTTCGAATGTTGTGAAAGAAAAATCAGCAAAAGCGGAACAAACAAAGTAAGCGTTCTCATTTTTTTCGATCCATTCTTTCCCAAAAGGTCTCAGAGTAGCTTTAACGATAGCTCGGCTGAGGCCTTTTTTCCTTTATGGCAAAAGCATCAAAACGATTTCTAGTTTCCTCTTCATTAACCGATTGGAATCAGCGGGAACCTAGAACTGTTTTTTTGACACCGAAAGAAACTCACCATCTAAGACATGTTCTCCGCATCGAAGAGGGAAGCTCATGCCTTCTGATGGACCGCGAGGGAAATGAGTTTGTCAGCCGAATCAAACGGTTTCTTCCGGACGAAACGGCGGAGGCAGAATTGATTGAGCCGGTTTTATCCAAACAAGCGGATGCATTGGAACTGACGGTTGCACAGGCTATTCCTCAAGATCGAAAAATGGATGTGATCGTTGAAAAATCGGCAGAGATCGGAATTTATGAATTGATACCGCTTGTCACCGAACGCACCATTCCCCGGATTCAAACCGAAAAGTTTGAGAAAATGCGCCTCCGTTGGAAGCGAATCACAGAACAAACCCTCAAACAATCCCGGCTCAATCGGCCGCCGAGGATTTCACCCCTCACGACCTTTCAAGATTTATGCAAGCGCGCTTCCGGTTATGACCAAGCTTTTTTATGCCAGCCTTCCTCGGACGCAAAGCCATTGCGCGAACTTCACCTCAATGGCGCCTCTCATCAAATTCGCCGCCTTTTGCTTGCGATTGGGCCCGAAGGCGGATTTTCTCAAAAAGAAGCGAAGCAGGCAGAAACAGCCGGCATGCAGATCATTCAATTAGGCCGGGGGATTTTAAAAACCGACACGGCGTTCGTTGCCGCATCCAGTTTTTTTCGTTTCATGTATTCATGAATACCCAAATGGATTCTCAATTGTGTCAGAAGGTTAAATTTCAGACGCTGGGATGCCGTTTGAATCAATATGAAACCCAGGCGATCCGGGAGCAGTTTGCGCAGGCAGGTTTTGAGGAAACTCAAGATGATCGGGAAGCGGGTGTGTATGTT
>CAZPKZ010000070.1:0-5559 GCA_964587285.1 uncultured bacterium
ATTGCTGGCCTTGGCCGTCCTGTGCGCTTTTTTTGTTTACTCCTTTTTTCAGTTTTACCACTTTTTAAAAAAGCGGGTGGCTGTTTCTGATTTGAAAGCAGTCACCGAAAAGCGCATCAGTGCGTTTCTGAAAGTGCCCGTGCACGTAGACAAAATCAATGTCGGCCTCCTCAGACATATTTCCTTAAGCGGGCTTGAGATTGCCAGGACGCAGAAGAAATATCCGCTTCTGATCGGAGCTAGAAAAATCGTAGTTCGCTACGATCTTATCAGTTTTCTCAAACGGAATTTTCGCGTTCCCGCGGAGATTTTCTTAGAGGCGCCCCGGCTCGCTTTTCAGGCCTTTCAATCGCCGGAAACTTTTTTTGACTTCAATCTTTTAAAATCAGAACACGGTATTGTGACACGCTTTGAGTTTGAAGAAGGCGAAATTCAGCTGCCTTGGTTTCGGTCTTATGAAAAACTGGGTCTCGTGGGAATCGAAGGCCTTGCGGTGCCCAAAAAAGACAGTTTATTTGATCTGAGGTTCAAAGCGCGTGTGGCCGGGGCGGCGCGCGGCTCTGTTCTGGCTTACGGAGAAATGGATCCAAGCAAGCGGACCTATCAGCTCGAAATTACCCTGGATGATATCTCCTTTATTGATACAAGCCAGCTGCCGGTGGCTCATCTTCGCGGAATCATCGGTCTTGAAAATGATAAGATTCACATCCGTAAACTTGAATTTCTTTTTCGCGGAATTCCTTGCGAGCTAAGCGGTAACATTCAAGATGCCTTTTCCACAAAGCCCATGTATGAGCTTTCCGTTACGATCAAAGAAGGAAAGTTTCCCGTTCGTTCCGATATTCGAGCCGATTTTAAATCCCAAACCGTCGCCAGTACCATTCGCTTTGCTGATCGTCAGTTTAAATTGAACGGTTTGCTCGTCGGGGAACCGCTTGATTTTCAGATTCCGGGCATGACCATCAATGATTTATATCAGGCTTCGGCCGAGTTCGATATTGAGAAAGGAATTTATAGGCTGAAAGCAGAACGGGAAGGCGAACGATTTCGGTTCGACTTTTCGATGGCTGATTTCGCCTGGCAGTTTATTTTCAAACTTGATCATTTCAAGATCTTCGGATTTGATTTGGTCACTTACGCAACCGTTGGGTTGAAACCGCATGAGGAATCGTGGCAAAAGGGGACGCATGCTTTTGTTGCTCATCTCGAAACCGATTACTTGATCTTCCAGCATGAGCCGCTTCGGGACTTTAAGGCAGAAGCGCGAATTTCAGCAAAGGGAGTCGATGATATTTTAGCTCATTGGGGCACCCGGTCGGAACTCCGCGGCGCAATTTCATTTGGCCCAAATCCGGAAGCAAATTTGAACCTTGGAATCGGGGCTATTTCTTTATCCGAGTTTGATTCGCTTGGGATTCATCCTTTGCCCGTTTCTTTGGGAGGACTTTTCGAAGGAAAGCTTGATATCCGCGGACCATTGGATATGCCGATTTTGAACGGCACTTTTAGCATTGAAAAGGGCACCATCGGCAGCCTTAAATATGACCGAGCCATCATGAATTTTTCTGGAAAGTTACCTTACCTGACGCTGAAAGATTCCAAAGTGCTTAAAGGAAAGAACAATTTCGCATTGAAAGGCGGCCTTGATTTCGCGCGGCGGAATTTTTTGGAAGCGGTCCAGGTGGACACGCCTGAGCATACTGTAATTTGGAAAGGCTTAGAGTTGAGCGGAGAGATTCAAAATTCGAAGCGCGGGACGGACCTTTCTAGGCTTGAAGCGGATTACATTTTGGGAGAGCGCACGAGCCTTCATGTGACGGCTGAGGAAGATCAAACCAAGCGAGAATATCTTTCTGTCGGCCCGAAAGTTAAATTTTAAAGGCGATTTATGGCTAAAATAGCTTCCATTTATCTTAGGAGAGTCATAGAAATTAAGAGATGGCTGGGCGAGCTTGGGCTCCGGATGATTGAATTTCTGGAAGGCGCTGGTGAAATTTCAATTCTTTTTTGGCGCTCAACCGTTGCCGTCTTAACGACTCCGCTTCGGTGGAAAGCGACAGTGGAACAAGCTTATAAAATTGGAGTCGCGTCTTTGCCGCTCGTGATGTTGACGTCACTTTTTACGGGCATTGTGCTGGCTCTGCAATCTTCTTATCAACTGAGGCTGTTCTCAGCGGAGCAATTCACTTCGGATTTGGTCGCTCTTTCGATTACAAGGGAGCTTGGGCCCGTTTTGACGGCCATGATGGTGGCGGGCCGGGTAGGAGCCTCCATGGCGGCAGAACTTGGCACGATGAAAGTCACAGAACAAATTGATGCTCTCAAATCACTTGCGACGGATCCCATTCGGTATTTGGTGGTTCCGCGCTTTTTGGCATCCATTACCATGTTGGTTTTGCTTACGATTTATTCGGATTTGATTGGCATGTTCGGCGGTTATGTGGTCGGCGTTTTTAAGCTTGGAATCAGCTCTCACAAATATATCAATCGCACGATCGAAGTCCTTATTTTGAAGGACGTGTATACGGGACTGATCAAAGCTTTCATTTTTGGTATCGTGATCGCTACCGTCAGCTGTTATTACGGTTTTAAGGCCAGAGGAGGCGCTGAAGGAGTAGGGCATGCGACCACGATGGCGGTTGTCATTTCGTTTATCTCCATTATCGTGTTCGATACGTTTTTCACGGCATTTTTCTACATCATTTTTTAAACGTCTATGATTGAAATTACGGATCTTCATAAATCTTTCGGCGCTCACCGCGTTCTTTGCGGAGTCAATCTGAAAATTGAAACCGGAGAGACGATGGTGATTATCGGACGCTCTGGGTGCGGAAAAAGTGTCCTGCTCAAACACATCATTGGCATCATTCGGCCGGATTCGGGAAAAGTTTTAGTGGACGGGGTCAATGTGTTTGATGTGGGGGAGGACGAAATCAATCATTTCAGAATGCAAATTGGAATGTTGTTTCAGGGAGCTGCGCTGTTTGATTCGTTGACCGTAAGAGAAAACGTCGGTTTTTCTTTGTTTGAGCATACAAAACTGGCGACGGACGAGATTGAGCACCGGATCAAAGAGAAACTCAGGATGGTAGGTTTGAGCGGAATTGAAGAGCTGATGCCTGCCGAACTTTCGGGCGGAATGAAAAAAAGAGTTGGGCTCGCCCGCGCCATTTGCACGGAACCCAAAATTATCCTTTATGATGAGCCAACCACAGGGTTAGATCCAATTATGGCGGACGCTATTAATGATTTGATCATCAGAATGCGTCAACGGCTTCAGATTACCTCGATCGTGGTGACTCATGATATGACAAGCGCTTACAAGGTAGGCACCCGGATTGCAATGCTGTATAATGGAAAAATTGTTGGGGTGGGAACACCGGAGGAAATTCGCACTTCTAAAGACCCTCTGGTGCACCAGTTTATTTTAGGTTCCGCTCATGGGCCCATCACGATTGAAGATGAGCGTGAGAATTATCTGGTGGATCATAATCATCATGACGCTTAATATTAAACTGATAGGTCGGAGGCAGCATGGCCAAACCAAAATTTGAGGTTGCAGTCGGATTTTTTGTGGTAGTCGGTTTTTTAATATTGTCTATCATTGTATTTTTTGTGAGCGGCGTTTATTTTTTCAGGCCGGGTTATCATTTGAGTGCCATCTTTGATTATGTCGGGATTATTAACCAGGGGGCTCCCGTCCGGTTCTCCGGGGTACGCGTGGGAGAAGTTTCTCGCGTGAAAATTCTAGAGCCCAACGCTCAAAATCCAAAATCGAAGGTGGAACTTACTTTTTTTGTGGAAAAAAATGTTGAGATCAGAGAACGTTACCAAGTGAGCATTCAAGGCACTCACATCATGAGCGAACCCCACATTGCCATTATGCCTGTTCCAGACGGCGGCCGCGTTTTAAAGGACGGGGATGTGATTCCCAATGGGATTTCTCCGACCACTTTGGATGAGCTGCTCAAGCGGGGCGAATCGATTGCGGTGCGAATCGATAATTTGCTTGGTAACTTCGGCGCCGCTTTTGAGGATGAGGAGACCAGAGAGAGGCTTCAAAATTCGCTTAAGAACATGAATCAACTTCTTCAGTCGATGAATGCGGTAACGGAAGGCCAGGAAAAAGAATTACGCAAGATGGTTTCAAACTTGGGCAGGACCACGGATCAGATGGGCCAGCTTCTCGAACGCCTGAACAAAGGCGAGGGCACTTTAGGGAAACTGGTGGTGGAAGATGAAATTTACAATGACCTTCGCGATTTTACGAGCGATATTAAAAAACATCCGTGGAAACTGTTTAAGAAAGGATAAGCCGTGGTACGTTTTTTTAACCTTACTCCATTAAATTTAATAGCATATAAGAAAGGCAGGTATGATTACGATGATCATGATGCTTCGATTTCTCATTTTAATTGCTTTTACCTTTATCGGGCATTACTTAGGTATCAATTATTTTTCGGGAGAATTGCTCAGTCAATTTCCATGGCTCGGAGCGCTGTTCGGGGCTTTGGGCGCTCTTGGCATTATTCTGCTTGATCTATATTTCAAGCACATCAGCGTCAAAAATACGCTTTCCGTTCTCATCGGAACCACCCTTGGCCTTTGGATCCACTCTTTGATTATGCAAGTCGTTTCCAATTACGCCACGGTGATTCCGAAAGATCAATTGGCGCAAATTGGAATTGTTTCTTCCGCCATTTTCGCTTATTTGGGGGCGATTACGATTTTACGCGGCCAAGATGAGTTTAGTATGATCATCCCCTTTGTAAAATTAACCGCCAAAGGGGCTTCCGAGGATATTATTCTCCTAGACACAAGCGTCATCATTGACGGCAGAATCGCGGATATCTGCGAGACCGCTTTTCTAGGAGGCAAACTTTACCTCCCGCGCTTTGTCCTCAAAGAGCTTCAACTGATCGCAGATTCCTCAGATCCTCTCAAACGGAACCGCGGCCGCAGAGGCCTTGATATTCTGAATCGGATGAAAAAAAATCCGATGATCGAAATCAAAATCCACGAAACTGATTTTTCTGAGCTCAATACCGTGGATGCGAAACTCGTCAAGCTCGCTCAAGAACTGGGCGGCAAGGTTTTGACCAATGATTTTAATTTAAACAAAGTGGCCGAGCTTCAGGGTGTAAGAGTATTGAATATCAATGAACTAGCGAACGCGCTGAAGCCCATTGTGATTCCCGGTGAAATGATGCAGGTGCGCATTTTAAAAGAAGGCAAAGAGCAGGATCAGGGTGTCGCTTATTTGGATGATGGAACGATGGTAGTGGTGGATAACGGCCGCCGGCGGATCGGACAAACATTGTCCGTTACGATTACGAGTGTTCTTCAGACTCAGGCCGGGCGGATGATTTTTGCAAAACCAACGGATGAGGCCCGTTAGGCCTTTTATTTCTCATGGGTAGTTTTGTCAGCGTCATTATTCCCGCCGCCGGGGCGGGCAAAAGATTTCGTGAAAGTAGGGGCGATTCGCGAATCGCCCCTACGGACAAATTATATTCCCGCCTCCAAAATCAGCCCTTGATTGCGCATGTCCTCCGCGCG
>CAZPKZ010000071.1:0-706 GCA_964587285.1 uncultured bacterium
TAAGCCTTTTGTCGTTGGCGGGTATTTTGCTATTTCCTCTATTACTGTTGCTCGGATTTTTCCTGCGGCTCATCTTGGCGATCCTGCTCATCCTATTCTCAATTTGGGTAGTCGGAAAAATCACGCTTCTTCTGATTGAGTTTTTAACCAAGAAGAAAATTTGAACCCGGCACCACCGGAAATGGTAGCGGAAGGTCATTATGTTTGACAACCCCTTTTTTGGAATCGCTTTCGTGCTTGGCGTATTAGGTTTATTTTTTGTAGGTTTTCCATATTTGATGTCGTATTTGACCGGATGGACTCTTTTGGCGAAGTACTTTTGTTTCCCTCATCAAAATTTTATAGGGTATAAGATTCCAAGGCAGATGTGTGTTATCAGAAGTCTAGAAGTACCATATGGCACCACGATCGGCGCAGATGAAACCGGGCTATTTCTGAAAGCCTGGTTCTTAACACATTTCGGAGGACCTGCTTTATTTATTCCCTGGGATAAAATAAAAGTGATCTATAGAACCTACGCATGGCATGATCCTAAAATGTTGCGCGCCACGGTTCTTGAAGTAGATATTGGCAAAAAACTTGAAATTATGATACCTTTCAAAACTTTTGAGAACATCGAACATTTTATGCCAACTAAAACCTTATCAGATTCTGGATAATCATACATAATTGCAGCTGTCCTACAGGCAGACAGGCTGCAAGTTTG
>CAZPKZ010000071.1:716-5538 GCA_964587285.1 uncultured bacterium
TGAATTCGTCGGCGGGCCGACGAATTCGCGCTCCGGAGCGCGAATTAGTGATTTTCTGGACGTCCGGAAAATTGAGCGTTGTTGAATCAATCTTATTTAAAGGAGGACACGGAAAATGAGGAAAGTTGCAGGATTTGTTTTGTTTTTGGTGATACTGAACGGTTCCTATTTGTATGCCGGTGCCGAAGAGCATCCGGCGCCTTATGTCGGATCGGCTGAGTTTGAGCGGCTCAAAGCGCTTGCGGGGACTTGGAAAGGCATACACAAGATGGGTGAGAAAGAGGAGCCAACTGTCGTTGAGTATGCTGTTACCTCAAACGGAAGCGCCGTACTCGAGAAGTTTTCTCCCGGGACGCCGCATGAAATGATTTCGGTTTATCATGACAACAAAGGAAAGCTTTCGATGACGCATTATTGCGGCTTGGCAAATCGCCCGCAAATGGATCTCATTTCATCGAATGAGCAGGAAATGAAACTTGATTTTTCCAGCGCGAATGACATTGATCCGGCAACCGAAGCTCACATGCATTCGCTTGCCATTAAATTTGACGGAAATGATCAGCTCACTCAGACTTGGGCTTATTACAAAGACGGCGCCGAAGCAGGGACTACGGTGATTACGCTCACTCGCCAAAGCTAATCCAAAACTGCGGCGGAAAATTGAACGATGTACAACAAGGAGAAATGTTTCATGAAGAAAAGACTTTGGTTTGTTTTTGGTTTATTTGCACTTGCGTTAGTCTCGTTATCCATTTCATTTGCTGAGGCCTATCCCGATCCGCTAAATTGCGCGCCCTGGTTGTCGAACTGAAGTAAAGGATTTTCGAACATTAAAAAAGAAGGGAACCGTTATGGCTAAGAAAGTCCTGATTATCGAAGATGACAGCGACGTGGTTGAGTCTATCAAACTCCGCTTAGAAGCAGATCATTATGAAGTCGTGTCGGCAGCGAATGGAGAAGAAGGCCTGAAGGTATTTGAGGCTCAAAAACCTGACCTCATTCTTTTAGATGTCACGATGCCGGTGATGGATGGGCACACCTTTGTCAAAATATTTAAATCCAAATATTCCTTGAGAGACGTGCCCATCATTGTGCTGACCGGTAAAGACGGCATGGAAGATGTGTTCCGGTTAGAGGGAGTGAAGAATTTTTTGACGAAACCCTGTAACGCGGATGAGCTGCTTCAAAAAATTGAAGATAGCTTGCCTCAAGAGTAACATTAATAGCCGATCGTGTTCATCGCCCTTATTTTTTTTCTCATCGAAGGAAGCGTCATCGCTTTTTTGATGTTTCTTTCGAGACGGACCGATGCCATCTGCCGCGCCCCCGGCCTTGATATTGCAATCTCTTTGCTCACATGGATTCCCTGGGCTTTGGCGGTTCAATGGGCTGGCTGGGGAGGATTATTGGGATGCCTGGTCGGTCAAATCGGTGCGCTTGAAGCTTTCATTATCATCCATCCGATCCTTCGCGGTTACAAAGGGCCTACCATTAAGACTACGATCAACAAGATTGCAGGACGTTTCAATAATCATCTGGGTTTGTATGCTACATTGCCCGCGCTGCCGGGTTTTTTAATGATCCGGCTCACCGAAATTTGCGTGTGGCCGATTTTAGTCTGGACCATGAAATTCCCCAAATACCGGGCGAGCGAATGGATCACGATCTCCCGTCAGAAATTTTCCGGTTTGGTGGGGCACGACCTGGTCTGGTGCCTTTATTGCGATTGGATGACAGGGCTTTATGCGTTTGGCGGTGAAATGCTCAGGAACCTCGAATCTTTTTGGTGCCCGATCCGTTTTGACCCCGACAAAAAATGCGAGAACTGCCAGCTCGATTTTCCGGATATGAAGGAGTGGGTGAAGGCCGACGGAACTATTGCGGAGGTCCAGGCGCTTCTCGAAAAAAAATACCCCCCGAATTCTTCCGAGCGGCGGAGCTGGTACGGCCACCCCTCTCGTAAAGAAAATAATCCCAGCAATTGATCCAGTTGCGGAAATCGTTGGCAGGTGCAATCATGAGCCAGCTATGGTAAAATACTCCATCTAAAACTTATGGTGCTCGAAAATGATTATGAATTTTCTTGTCCTCACTGCGGAGAAAAACTTTCTATCCGTATCGACCTAACGGGAGAAGAGCGGCAGGCGTTTGTGCAGGATTGTGAAGTCTGCTGCCGGCCCATTCAAATCCAATTCGAACTTGAAGCGCATGACGTTTTAAATTTTAGCGCAGAACCCGCCAATTAGTCTATAATTGACAAAAATACAGGACGCAAATGACAGAACTTCATCGCAAAATATTAATCATCGATGATGACGATCTAGACCGCCTCGCGATCGAGCGCAGTCTCAAAGAAGCCGGTTATATGGAAGTTACCTCGACCGCAACCGGTGAGGAAGGAATATATATTGCAAATTCCAGAAAACCCGATCTGATTCTTTGCGATATTGCTCTTCCGGATGCCGATGGGTTTGAAATCTGCCGCCGGCTCAGGAAAAGTTTGAAGGATTCCGTAAAGATCATCGTCATGACCGGTGCGGTCGATGCATTAGATGGAGAAAAATCACTTGAAATTGGAGCCGTCGGCTGTGTCGTTAAAAATCCGGGTTACGAAGAACTCATTGAGGAAGTGAACGAGTTTTTTGGCGTGGACGGCCATGAATCGTAAAGTAAATTGAAGGATGAGAATCGAATCCGTTTTGACCGGGAAATTTGAGACCTACAAAGATAAAACGCTTTATCCGCACTTAAGCGAATCAAACCGCGCGCTTATTCAACGGTTGAGTTTGGCTTACCGTTTTACATTTCAGGAACTGCGCCAAGTTTCCCAAACCGCCCGTGATTTTGAAATGTGGCAGGAACCGAATCTGGACGAATTTTGGGACGAACTTGAAAAAAGCGCGCCTCAAAATTTGACCGGGCCTCAGCGTAAACATTATCTTTTGAAGGAATTCTCGCGGCAGGTAAGTGAAATCAAAGCCGCCGCGAAATCATATTCCGCCGTTCCGTTGGATTCTCCCAAACGGCAGCCGCTTAAAATCACGAAAGAAGAAACCGATAAAGATATTTTCGGAAATTGCCCCGTCGCCTCTCCCAAAACGGTTTGCTGCAATTTAAAAACGATCGATGCCGTGGAAAACTGCGCTTTCGGATGCAGTTATTGCACGATTCAAACTTTTTATGGCGACCGCGTGGTTTTTGACAGCCGGTTGAAAGAAAAGCTTAAAAATATTCAACTTGATCCGAAACGTTTTTACCATATCGGAACAGGCCAATCCTCAGATTCACTGGTGTGGGGAAATCGCGAAGGCATTTTGGATAATTTATGTGATTTCGCGCGCGCGCATCCGAATATCCTTCTTGAATTTAAAACCAAATCGGACCACGTTTCCTACTTTTTAGATCATGAAATACCGCGCAATGTTGTTTGCAGTTGGAGTTTAAACACCGATACCATTGTTGAAAATGAAGAACATTTTACCGCGTCGCTTACGAGAAGGCTTGAAGCGGCTCGAAAAGCGGCTGACCACGGTGTCAAAGTGGCTTTTCATTTTCATCCGATTGTTTACTACGAAGGCTGGAAAGAGGAATATCAAGATTTGGCCGGCAAGGTCCAAAAAATGTTTCAAACGGACGAGGTGCTTTTCATTTCTTTTGGTTCGGTGACTTTCATTAAGCCCGTCATTCAGGAAATCAGAAAGCGGGGCGGGCACACTAAAATTCTTCAAATGGATTTGGTTCCCGATCCGCATGGCAAACTGACGTATCCCGATCCGATCAAACTTGAACTTTTCCGGACGATGTATGATGCTTTTCAGCCGTGGCAAGCCCGAGTCTTTATGTACCTTTGCATGGAACGGGCTTACTTTTGGGATCAGGTTTTCGGCTGGCATTATCCGACCAATGAAGAATTCGAACTTGATTTCGGCGCTCAGACAATGCGGAAGTTGAAGGATTCAATTTTCGTTTGACTTTTTAGGCATAATCCGTTACAACTACTCCACTTATTGACCTTCCTTTTGGCCGCTTTTTCATGGTGAAGCGCAGTTTTTAGAGTAGAGGATTTTTTCTAATGGGCGAATGGATCGGCAAGGATCGCAAGGCAAGGCGCTGCTACGGGTTCGATGAGATTGCGCTTGTGCCCGGGACTGTGACGATCAACCCCGATGAAGTGGACATCAGCTGGCAAATCGACGGCCGAAAATTTCCGATTCCGTTTCTCGCTTCCGCCATGGACGGTGTGGTTGACCCCAAATTCGCCGTCGCCATGGGAAAAATGGGCGCCATCGCGGTGCTCAACCTCGAAGGAATTTATACCCGCTACGACGATTACGAACCCATCTTAGATGACATCGCCAAATCCAGCCCTGAAAAAGCCACCGAGCTGGTGCAGCGGCTTTATCTCAAGCCGATTAAAGAAAAGCTAATCGCGAAGCGGATCCGGGAAATTAAAAAAGCCAAAGTCCCCGTCGTCGTCAGCACGATCCCCCAGCACGCCGAAAAATTCGGAAAAATCGCCGAAGAAGCCGGCTGCGATATTTTTGTCATTCAATCTACGGTTACCACCGTCCGCCATATTTCAAAAGCTTACAAAGTCGTCGACTTAAGAAAACTGTGTAAGCAGCTTAAGATGCCTCTCATCGTCGGCAATTCCGTGACTTATCAAGTGGCGCTTGAATTAATGGAAACCGGCGTGCGCGGTTTATTAATTGGAATCGGGCCGGGCTCGGCTTGCACGACCCGAGGGGTGCTGGGCATGGGCGTTCCGCAGGTCACAGCGATTTGTGATTCCATGGCGGCGCGGGATTTTTATTTTAAGAAA
>CAZPKZ010000072.1:0-871 GCA_964587285.1 uncultured bacterium
TTATATGATGAAAGCGCGCGAATTTATTTATCAAGGAATTGAAATGGTGACCGGAGCGCGGCTTACCATTTCTTATATTCGTCCGGGAGGAGTGAAAGCGGATTTGCCGGTTGAATTTCTGCCGCATATCCGAAAGGCAATGCAGGAAACGCGGACGGTGTTAAAAGAGTGTGACAAATTGCTGACTCGAAACCGCATTTTTGTGGACCGCTTGAGAAATATCGGCGTCATTTCAAAAGAAGATGCCCTCGCGTACGGAATTACCGGCCCCTTTCTTCGTTCAACGGGCGTCGATTATGACGTGCGAAAAAATTGTCCTTATTCGGTTTATGATCGTTTCGATTTCGATATTCCAATCGGCGCGGCAGGGGATAATTACGACCGTTATCTTTGCCGGATGGAAGAAATGGAACAAAGCCTTCGGATTGTCGAGCAGGCGCTTCGCCAAATACCGGCAGGCAACGTGATGGTGGATACGGACGGAAGAGAAATTCCGGCGGCCGCGATGGTCGATTTAGCGAAAATGGGAGAGACTGAGGGATTGGTTCAAGTGGAAGTCGATTTGGATCCTACGCTTGAGGGAGGAACGAAGAAATATTTTGACGCTGTACAAGCAGATGAGAAAAGAGCGGTTCTCCCGCCCAAAGAGGACACGTATGGAAATATCGAAGGCCTCATGCAGCATTTTAAATTAATTATGTCGGGCCACGGCATTACTCCGCCCGCCGGTGAAGTTTATCAGGCCGTGGAAGGCGGGAACGGCGAGCTTGGATTTTTTGTGGTGAGCGACGGCACCGGAAGGCCTTATCGCGTGCGGGTCAGGCCTCCTTGTTTTACGATTATGGCGGCGCTTCCTTTGATGATTAATGGC
>CAZPKZ010000072.1:881-2612 GCA_964587285.1 uncultured bacterium
TTTTATAATAATAGCAAGAAAATAATAGGCCCTTCGGGCCATAGGCAGGTGGTGGGATGAGTAAATCAACCGTGTTCATGCCCGAATTGCAAATAAAGGCTGATAAAATTTGTGCTCATTATCCCGTTAAACGAGCCGCTATTTTGCCTGTGATGCGCCTCATTCAAGAAGAATACGGATCCATTTCACCGGATGCCGAACTGGAGATCGCCGGGTATTTTCAAATTCCGCCCATGGATGTGAAAGAACTCATGACCTTTTACACCCTTTTTTATTCAAAGCCGAAAGGGAAATGCCACATTCAAATGTGCCGGACATTAAGCTGCGCTCTTCGGGGTGCGGAAGAGTTAAGTCTTTACGTGGAAGAGAAGCTCGGAATCAAACCAGGCGAGACCTCCGCGGACGGACAATTTTCGCTGGATCATGTGGAATGCCTGGGCGCCTGCGAAATCGCGCCCATGGCACAAATTAACAAAGATTACGTAGGCCCTCTCAGCAAAGAAAAGCTGGATCAAGTTTTAAAACAAGCCGACGCTGGAGTTTTAGGTTAAAAATGGAAAAATTAATCTCCAAATTTTTTGAAGTTGAAAACGCCGAATCACTTTCAGTTTATTTGAAAGAAGACGGGTATAAAGCGGTTAAGCGCGCGCTTCGCGAAATGAAACCGGAAGAAATTGAAGCGGAGGTCAAAAGCTCGAACTTGAGAGGACTCGGCGGAGCAGGGTTTAGCTGCGGAATGAAGTGGAGCTTTGTCCCGCGCAACACGGGAAAGCCCATTTATCTGGTGGTGAACGCGGATGAAGGTGAGCCCGGCACTTTCAAAGATAAATATATTCTGACCTACGTTCCTCATTTGCTGATTGAAGGCATGATTCTCACGGCTTACGCCGTCGGGATTCATAAAGCTTATATTTATATCCGTGGAGAGTATGAACTTCCGTTTATTAAACTTAAAAATGCCGTTGGAGAGGCTTATCACAAAGGATTTTTAGGAAAAGATATTTTCGGAACCAAATTTGATTTGGATATCGTGATTCACCGCGGCGCCGGCGCTTATATTTGCGGTGAAGAAACAGGTCTTTTGGAATCTTTGGAAGGCAAGAAAGGATTCCCGCGCCTGAAACCTCCGTTTCCCGCGGTGGTGGGCCTTTTCGGCTGTCCCACCGTGATCAACAACGTTGAGACACTGTCTTATATTCCCTTCATCATCAACCAGGGAAGCGAATGGTTCGCCAAGCTCGGGACGGAGAAAAACGGCGGCATGCGCCTTTTTAGCGTGAGCGGGCAGGTAGAAAAACCGGGAGTTTATGAGCTTCCGATGGGAATTACGTTGCGCGAAATAATTTACACTCACGCGGGCGGCGTCCGCTCACGTAGGGGCGACCCGTCGGGTCGCCCCTACAAGTTGAAAGCGGTTGTCCCGGGCGGACTTTCCGCCGCTGTCCTGACCGCGGATGAGATTGATTTAAAAATGGATTTCGATTCACTCAAAGCCATCGGCTCGATGGGCGGTTCAGGTGGTGTGATTGTAATGGATGAAACCGTTTCGATGGTGGAAGCATTACGGATTACGATGCAATTTTTTGCTCATGAATCCTGCGGCCAATGTACACCATGCCGCGAGGGAACAGGATGGATTTATCGGATTTTAGATCGAATCATTCGAAAAAAGGGTCGTCCGAGAGATATTGACAATCTGCCATGTTGTATGGTATAATGTACACAGAAGTC
>CAZPKZ010000072.1:2622-5510 GCA_964587285.1 uncultured bacterium
TACGATGCAATTTTTTGCTCATGAATCCTGCGGCCAATGTTCGCCTTGCCGCGAAGGAACCGGCTGGATTTACCGGATTTTGAACCGGATCGTCAGCGGAAAAGGCAGGCCCAAGGACATCGACAATTTGCTTGATATCGGAAAATATTTGGGTGGAACGACCATCTGCGCACTGGCCGATGGCGCTCAAATGACTTTTTTAAGCTACCTCAAGAAATTCAGGCCGGAATTTGAGGAGTTCATCGCAAAGGGAAGTTATGCCAACGCTTAAGATTGACGGCCAAGAAATCACGGTTGAAAAAGGCACGACGATTATCCGAGCGGCCGAAAAACTCGGGATCGGGATTCCGTATTATTGTTATCATCCGGGGTTAAGCATCGCCGGTAACTGCAGAATGTGCCTCGTGGACGTCGAGAAGATGCCGAAGCCGCAAATCTCCTGCCATATTCAATGCCAAGATGGAATGATCGTCCACACGCAAACGGAAACGGTCAAAAAATTGAGGGAGCATATCCTTGAATTTTTGCTCGTCAATCATCCCTTGGATTGCCCCGTGTGCGATCAGGCCGGCGAATGCTGGCTTCAGGATTATTATATGAAGCACGGCCTGTATGACTCGAAACTCAATGAGAATAAGGTTAAAAAATCAGCGAAGGCCGTTCCGATCGGCCCCACGATCATGCTGGATTCGGAGCGGTGCATATTGTGTTCCCGCTGTGTGCGGTTTACGGATGAAATTACAAAGACAGGCGAGTTTGGGATTTTTAACCGCGCGGATCATTCCGAAATCGGGATCTATCCGGGACGCGAATTGGACAATAAATATTCGGGAAATGTAGCGGATATTTGTCCTGTGGGTGCTTTGACGGACCGCGATTTTCGGTTTAAATGCCGCGTTTGGTATCTCGAGAAAACGGAGTCAATCTGCCCCGGCTGTGCCCGAGGCTGCAATATAACGGTCGAAACCAATCAAGAACGGCCGCACCATGCCGCAGGCGAACGCGTGATGCGCCTGAAGCCGCGTTATAACGACAAAGTGAATGATTGGTGGATGTGCGATGCGGGTCGCTACGGATATAAATTCATCGATCATGACCGCATTACGGATCCGGTTGAGCGTCTCGAAGGAATTGTCAGATCGGTTGAATGGAAAGAAATGATGGAAAGTTTTCTCAAGCCTTTCAAAAAACTGCTTCAAGAACCCAAGGATGAAATCGCTGTCTTTATTTCTCCTCAGATGACCAACGAAGAAATTTATCTGGCGAAGAAACTTTTCGTCAAGGAACTCGGCATCGAACGTGTTTTTTTGGTCAGCACAAACCCGGAAGGCGATCAGGATGATTTTCTCATTCGCGCTGATAAACATCCCAATCGCAAGGGAGCCGAGTTGATGGGCTTTAAGGAAGATAAACGCGCGATTCGGCACGTTTTGAGTGAAGCCTCAAAAGGTTTAATTAAAGGCATAATTATTTTTGGGCAGGATCTGGTATCACTTTATCCGGATCTGAATATCGAAGAGGCGCTTCACCGGTTAGGCTTAAGCGTTTTTATCGGAAGCAATCATAATCTAACCTCTGAACAGGTCCAGTTGGTCCTGCCCGCGGCCACTTACGCCGAAAAAGGCGGCACCTTTACCAATTTTGAAGGAAGGGTCCAACGGATTCGCCAAGCCATTTTGCCGTTGGGAGAATCAAAGCCTGAATCTGAAATTTTGATGTTGCTTGCCAGGAAGCTGGATTTAAATTGGACTTATGAAAGCCAAGAGGATATTTTCGAAGGCCTCCGCCGCTCCGTCGCGGAATTTGGCGGAATGAGTTATAAAAAAATCGGAAGCGAAGGAATTGAGGCAGGGAAATGATCCCACCACCTGATTTTGGCCCGAAGGGCCTATTTTTTATGATTCAATATTTAAAAAATCTGCCTGCGGCAGAAAATCAGGTGATGGGATGATCCCGGCTTTAAGTATTCAAGCCGTCTTAGCTGCCGTCGTACTTTTCTTCGTGTTTAATCTTGCCGCGCTTCATACCTGGATTGAGCGGAAACAAAGCGCCCTGATGCAAGACCGGATCGGCGCAAACCGCGCCTGGATTGTACTGCCTTGGAAATGGGCCGCTCCCATTAATTGGCTTCTCAGGCCGCTCAATGAGCTTGGCCTATTTCATCCGATTGCCGATGCCATCAAGATGTTTACGAAAGAAGATTATATTCCGCCGAAAGGAAATCAATTTCTGCATACACTTGCTCCGTGCCTTTCGCTTTTTTTCGGGCTTGTAGGATTTGCGGCCATTCCGTTTGGCAATACGATTGAAATTGGAGGCAGGATCATCAATTTGCAAGTCGCCAATATCAATATCGCGCTTCTTTACATCTTCGCCGCAGCCTCGATGGGAGTCTATGGCGTGGTGCTTGCCGGTTTTTCATCCAACAATAATTATGCCGTCCTTGGAAGCGTGCGGGCGTTAAGCCAGATGCTTTCCTATGAAATCGCGATCGGACTCACCATTATGGGAATCGTCATGATTTACGGAAGCTTAGACCTTCAGCAATTGGTCAGGGCGCAGGGAAGTTATCTCTGGGGTTGGATTCCGCTTTGGGGAGTGGTAGTCCAGCCCATCGGCTTCCTTCTTTTTCTGGCGGCGGGAATCGCTGAGACCAAACGGATTCCTTATGACGCCCCGGAAGGAGAATCTGAGATTATCGGGTATTTTGTGGAATACAGCGGAATGAAATTCGGCATGTTTTTTTTCACCGATTACCTTGAAACCATCATGATCGCCGCTCTTGCCACGACACTTTTCTTTGGGGGATGGCAGGTCCCGTATTTAAATGAAGCGGGATTCCAGTTTCCTTGGGGCGCATCAATCGGTTTGTCTTCTCTGACCGTGTC
>CAZPKZ010000073.1:0-5334 GCA_964587285.1 uncultured bacterium
GATCAAGATCGATGGTCAATTGCCAACGATTTATGCTGATCCGATTCGGATCCGGCAAGTTTTTCAGAATTTAATCGGCAATGCCGTAAAATATATGGACAAATCAAAAGGACAAATTAGAATTACTTGTGTTTCAGATGATCGCTATTGGAAATTCAGCATTTCAGATAACGGGCCCGGCATCAGCGAAACTTATTACGAGAAGATTTTTCAAATGTTTCAAACTCTGCAGCGGAAAGATAGGTCTAAAAGCACAGGGATCGGATTGGCTTTGGTGAAGAGGATTGTGGGGTTTTACGGCGGTAAAATTTGGGTCGAATCAAAAGTAGGGGAAGGGAGCACTTTCTTTTTTACATTTCCCAAGTAACCGTGCCCTACAATTAGGCGCGGCAATTAGATGAAACAATAAGGAGGTTGAAACAAATGAGGAGTAGAAACCAAGTGCTTTTAGTTGAAGACGATGGAATCGATACGGAAACGATACAACGCGCATTTGAGGATGCGGGCGTCCCAAATCGCTTGGATGTGACGACAAACGGAGAAGAAGCTCTTCTTTATCTGCGGGATATGGATCAAAATCCTTGCCTGATTCTTTTGGATTTGAATATGCCGCGGATGAATGGCGCTGAATTTCTCAAAGTAGTAAAACAGGATGAGTCACTCAAGCGAATTCCGGTGATTGCCCTCACTTCCTCAAAAGAAAGACCGGATGTGTCCGAAAGTTTTAAGCTTGGAGTTGCCGGCTACATGGTTAAGCCGAACACGCGCCCGGATTTTGCCGAGCTCGTCAAAACAGTCGATCGTTATTGGACAACAAGCGAGCTGCCGGAATAAAAAATTGATCGAATCCGGCTTTTTAAAAATTTAAAATAACTATGTATTTAGTCGATTTTTTTAAAAAATTCAACGATTTTGAATTGTCTAACGGCCGCTTCATCAGTTATATTTTAAATAGAACAAGCGAGGTTCCGAGTGGGCAATGAGATCTTCAAAGTGCTGCTTGTTGAAGATGATGAATTGGACGCTAAGCTTGTCAAATATCGGCTGGATGAAGATGCCGAGCATGAATTCCTTTTAGAAACGGTTGGTACGCTGGAATCGGCCTGCGGGCGGATTTCGCAAGGCGATATCGATGTCATTTTAGCGGACCTCTCCCTCCCGGATAGCAATAATCGAGAGACAACACTTCAAACGCTCACCGAAAAAGCCTCGGGCGTTCCGATCATTGTTTTGACTGGTTACCGGGATACTTCTTTTGAGTTGGATTCGGTTCGAAAAGGCATCCAAGATTATGTCATCAAAGATCAAGTCACACGGCATCTCCTGGTTCAAGTGATCCTGCATGCCATTGAACGTCAGCGATTGAAGCAGGAAAATAAAAATCTGCTGGACCAATTTGAAAGGCTGACGCTTCTTGATCCGATCACAGAGCTGCTCAACCGGCGCGGTTTGCAGAAAATATTTTCCCGCGAAATCGCATGGCTTAAAAAAAATAATACAACGTTGCCCGCCATCCTTTTGGATTTGGATGATTTTAAACGAGTCAATGATACGTTCGGTTATG
Organism: uncultured bacterium; assembly: GCA_964587285.1. GTDB lineage: Bacteria > Omnitrophota > Omnitrophia > Omnitrophales > Danuiimicrobiaceae > 01-FULL-45-10b. Next base: position 1,565 of record CAZPKZ010000073.1, read on the forward strand.
TGGTGGGCGATGAAGTTTTAAAACACGTTGCCGCAGAGCTTCTGAATACGCTAAGGGCAACCGATTATGTGTTTCGCATCGGCGGTGACGAATTCGTTATTTTGCTGCCTCAAACCCACATGGCTGATGCCGTCAAAGTTGCGGAAAAAATCCGCCTAGCGATATCGAAAAAACCGATACAGGTTGGAGCCGATAGAATTGAAATTACGGCGAGTTTAGGCCTCACTCAAATGAGTGAAAAAGTGAGAACCGTCGAGGAATTGCTGAGTAAAGCCCACCATGTGCTGAGCCAAGGCAAACAGGAGGGAAAAAATCGCGTAAGTTCCAGTATTGAAAGCGGCGAGTTTTATAACGGAGAACGTCAATTATTAGATGAAATTCTTGAGAAAATTCGGGATGCTAAGTCCTATTATGTCGTGAAACAGCCGATTATCAGGTTAAAGGACACAAAGACGGTTGGCTATGAATTTTTAAGCCGTTCTTCAGTTGATGTTTTCAAAAACCCGGGGGACTTTTTTCGTTTAGGTTCCGAATATAACGTTCTTAACGTGGTTGATTATCATTGTTTTCAAAATTGCGTTAAAGCTTCGAACCAATTATCGGGCGGCATCAGGCGCCATGTGAACCTATATCCGGCCACGCTCGTTGAGATCGGGGCGAAGCATTTACTTGAGGAGTTTCCAAGCGAGAGCAAACTTCAAGATTTCTGCATTGAAATCAGTGAAGAATTAATGATGGGAAATCCTCAGAATTTAGTTCAACCGATTCAAGATTTGAAGCGTTCGGGTTTGATCATTGCAATCGATAACGTCGCCTTTGGAAAAAATACGCTTGAATGCTTGGTTGCCCTCGAACCGGACGTTGTGAAAGTGGATAAGAAATGGGCGATCGGCATCGCAAAAGACAAAAGCCGCATCGGAGCACTGGAACGATTTCTTAAAGTGGTTCATACCTTAGAAGCAGAAATTATTGCCGAAGGTATCGAAACAGAAGAAGATTTAAATCTCTTGAAGTCGATCGGCGTTCATTATGGCCAAGGCTTTTTTTTGGGTGCACCCGAATGAAACAAGAAGTCAAAGATTTTGAACTTCTTTTTTTTGAACGGCTGATAGAGAAAAATCCAAATTATGTGGAAGGCCTCATCCCGCTGGCCGAAGCCTACACGAGAAGAGGCATGTACGAAAAAGGCCTTCAGATCGACAAGCGGCTCGTCAAACTTAAAAAGGAAGATCCCATTGTTCATTACAATTTGGCTTGCAGCCTAGCCTTGGTGGGTGAGAAAAATAGGGCCATCGCCGCGCTTAAAAAAGCAATCGGGCTCGGATATCATGACTTTGAACATTTGAAACAAGATGGAGACCTCAAAAACCTTCGAGAGGATCCGCGGTTTGTGTCATTAATTTTGGGAAAATCCCGCAAAACGACTCGCCGTGTATATTGATGCAAATTCGATTTTGTTTGGCATGGCTTGGCTCCAGCGCCCCAAACTCAAAATCTTTTAAACTGGACGGCGCCCGCACGCTTTTCGGTGAATATGTAGAACGAATCAGCAAGTTTGCCCCTTGTCAGGTTTCTGCCACAGTTCGCTCTGAAGCCCGAAAAGCAGGCGTCAAAGCCTGGGTTTGCGAGCGCGGGGAAGGGGCCAAGGAATTTTCCTCTGAAGAATTGGCTAAAGCGTTCGAAAAATTAATGATTTCGGGGATGCGCGAATTAGATATTGTAATTGGCGGAGCGGATGGTTTTTCAAGACAGGATCTTGACGACCTTAAACCTGATTTAACATGGAGCTTTGGACGGCTGACGCTGCCTCATGAACTCGCGGCCGTTGTTGCAAGCGAACAAATCTACCGGGCCTTTACCATTATTCATAAAACCCCTTACCATTTAGGACATTAAAGGAGGCAAATCGTGCCTGACAGCGGTCCCTATTCCAATTATCGTCTCACCGTCCGGCTCGAGCTGCAGAATAAGCCCGGAACTTTTGACCGGGTGACCCATTTTCTTTCCAAAGTGAAAGCAAATTTGGGTGCGATCGACATCGTCGAGGCGTTTCGAGATCATATTACTCGTGACATCACCTTTGACGTTCTCAATGAAGCGCATGGTGAAAGAGTGCTTCAGAAGCTGGCAAAGGTCAGAGGGGTCAAATTGATTCAGGCTTCCGACCGGATTTTCTTGCTCCATTTGGGGGGCAAAATCTCGGTGCAAAGTAAAATGCCTATTAAGACGCGCACGCAGCTTTCCATGGCTTACACCCCGGGCGTCGCTCGCGTTTCGACTGCCATCGGAGAAGACCGGTCAAAAGTTTACAATTTAACGATCAAATCCAACGCGGTGGCGGTTGTCTCGGACGGCTCCGCCATCTTAGGATTGGGTAATTTAGGACCGGAAGCCGCGCTTCCCGTGATGGAAGGGAAAGCGATGCTCTTTAAGGAATTTGCGGGGATCGATGCCTGGCCTATTTGTTTGGCAACGCAAGATGTGGATGAAATTGTGAATACGGTAAAAAACATTGCGCCGGTTTTTGGCGGCATTAATTTGGAAGACATCAGCTACCCCCGTTGTTTTGAAATTGAAAATCGCCTGAAGCGGGAATTGGATATTCCCGTCATGCATGACGATCAGCACGGAACCGCCGTTGTGGTTTTGGCGGCGCTGAAGAACGCGCTGAAAATCGTTAAAAAAGATATTTCCAAAATTCGTGTCGTCATGAGCGGCATCGGAGCCGCCGGAGTTGCTTGTTCCCGGATTTTGCTTTTGGCGGGCGTCAGGCATCTGGTGGCCTGCAACCGAAAAGGGGTTGTTTTTTCCACGGAAGAAGCCAGCATTCAGGCCGCGAAGAAGGACTTTATGGCGCACATCCATCGCGATCAGCCCGGAGAAAGTTTGAAAGAAGCGCTCGCGGGCGCTGATGTTTTTATCGGAGTTTCCTCGGCAAATCTGTTGACGGCAAGGGACCTTAAAAAAATGAGAAAAGACCGGATTGTGTTTGCCATGGCCAATCCGGACCCGGAAGTCCGGCCCGAAGACGCGCTGAAAGTTTCCAGAATTTTTGCGACAGGCCGAAGTGATATTCCGAATCAAATCAATAACGCGCTTGCGTTTCCGGGCATTTTTAGGGGCGCTTTGGATGTCCGGGCCAAAGCGATCAATGAAGAAATGAAACTGGCCGCCGCCAACGCGATTGCCAATCTGATATCCCCAAATCAATTGACAGAGGAATATATTATTCCAAGCATTTTCGACAAGCGCATCGTTCCGGCTGTTTCCGAGGCGGTCGCTCAGGCGGCGTTTAAAACAGGCGTTGCCCGGAGACGGCGCAGGGATGAAAATGTTGCTGGTGGGAACAAAAAATAAGGTTTATAATCCCTTCTCTTTTTTCACCATCAATGCCAACCATCAAAATAAGGAAAGGAACACCATGAAGAAGGAATATATTTTCATCGCCGCTCTGATCGGCATTGCCGTCACCAGCTTGAGTGCTTGCGCCCGGAAATGTCCGCCTTGTCAGCCTACATTTGTGCAAACACAATCCGCGCCTCAAGTCGCTTCACAGCCCGCGGAAGAATCTGTAAGCGCCCCGCGTCTTTCACAGATTAAATAGTTGAATCTAAAAATAGAGGGGTGACAGACAGTTGTTTGCCTGTCACCTCTCGATTATAAGGCAAGGTTTCCCTCTCACGTGAAAATCGCGGAATGTTATCAGAGCCAAAAGCATACGTTTTCGTTCGAATTTTTTCCGCCCAAGACGGATGAAGGCGAGGCCAAAC
>CAZPKZ010000074.1:0-5093 GCA_964587285.1 uncultured bacterium
GCGGTAACCGCATCTCCTTCTCCGATCGGTTGCTGGCTTTGTTCTTCCACAATGTAAGCCGCGGAATAATCGTCATACAATTTCTCGACCCGGACCTTCGCGATCTCAGCCCCCTGATGCTGAACCGTGAGGATGTCATTCAAATCAATTCCCTGCCGAGATCCAAGATTGATCACAATAAAATTATAGTTTCGATTCACCAAAAGGACATTGCCGCCCGCGATCGTCTGATCGGCTTTTCGAGGCGCTTCTATTTTCGGCTTGGGAGATTCGGCTTGCTCTAAACTTGGTTCCGGAATGGACGGCGTGACCACAGGAGGTTCGGACACGAGCGGCTCTGCCTGAAGATTCGGTTCCTGTTTTTCAGCCGCTGTCACCTGCGTTTCAGACTGATCAGAGCGGCGAAAAAACGGGAAAAACCTTCGGCGTTTGGGCGGCTTCGGCAAAGGGGTCACGGGAGATGAAACGGCCGTAACCGATTCAGACGTTTGAGGAGGCGTAACCTCGGCTGCTTCAGGGCGAGGTACGGATACAGACTCAACGGAAGGACTGGCCCCGGGATTTGCGGGGACAACGCTAACTTCAACAAAACCGGCAGGGTTAAGATCAGCGGCGGAAATTGTCTTCTGGCTTTCGACTTCCCGCATCCGCACCTCGAGTTCGTCTAATATCCGCTCGAGTTCTTGATTGCGTTTTTGGGCATTTTCAAACGCTTTCTGGGCCTCATTCACCTGGCCGCGCAGGCCTTCAAGATCCACGTCTTTTTGCCGGACTAAAACCAAAACCTTTTTGTGAGCCTGTTTTTCCTCATCCAAGAGCTCCGTCAAGCTCTCGTTTTTAGATTCCAAGCCGCCGACTTGGCTTTCCAGTTCGGCCTTTTCATGCTCCAGTGTCTCCAGACGCCCTTCAAGTTCAGCCCTCAGGCCTTCAAGATAAACCCGTTTTTCTTTCTCATTTTCACGAATGGTGGAAAGATAAAACGTCACTCCCGCGCTGAGGAGGCTTAATAGAAATACCAGAATAATGGAGATTTTTAGGAATTTCACGGGTAACTTTTGAAAGTTAGTTTAAAAGTTGTTAATTTTTGGCATATTAACATAAGGCCTTCTAAAATACAAGGATAATGCTTATAATACATTGTTTCATCTACGGCTAATCTATGCTCAAATTTTACCGAAAAAATATTAAAACCATTATTTGGCTCATCGTACTCTCCTTCGTTGCTTGGGGTGTCGGCACTATTTCCATTTCAAGAGAAGAGGCATCCCCCTATATCGGATCGGTAGGGGGTGAAAAAATATCGCATAAGGAATTCCTGACCACGCTGCGCTTCTATGAATTATTAACGCGGGTTCAAGAAAAAGAAATAGAGCCCAAGGAAAAAAAGTCAACCTCCGAGCCCCCTTCTTTTGAAGCGCTCCGGAGCCAGGCTTGGCAAGCGATTGTGCTAAGCCGTGAGGCCGCGCGGCAAGGGATCCGCGCAAGCGATGAAGAAGTCCGCGCCGAGGTCCAAAGACTTTTTTCAAGCGAAGCGGGCGGCTTCGATAGAGAATTTTATCAGCGATGGATTACGGCAAACTTTCGCGGTGAGGCCCGGGACTTTGAAGAAACGGTCAGGAAGCATCTTCATACGGGAAAATTGCAAGAGAAAGTTCTAACGGGGGTTCCCGAATCAGAGCGCGAAGGCCGATGGCTCGCGTGGCTCATTTCGACTTACAGCAAAGCAAAAGTTCAAGACGATACCACCGTCAAAGAAGAAGCTCCCGCTACCGCCGCCGGCCCATGATCCTCAAGAGCAAAAGAAATAGATTAATAAAGTCAAGGTAGAGGGCAAGCGCGCCTAAGAGCGCCACTTTCCTCATCACGTCGCCAGACGAAAATCCTTGCTGATGAATTCGCTTAAGCTTTTGTGTGTCATAAGCGGTCAGGCCGACAAAAACGGCGATTCCGATATAAGTAATGATCCAATAAAATACCGGGCTTTTGAAAAACCAGTTGATGATCGAGGCGATGATAATTCCAATCAGTCCCATGAAGGCATAACTTCCCACCGAAGTGAGATCGCTTTTGGTTGCAAATCCGTATACGCTGATGGCTCCGAACATTCCCGCCGTCACTAAAAAAGTGGACGCAATGGAGGCGCCCGTGTAAATCAGGAAAATCCCTGAAAATAAAACCCCGTTCAGCGTGGCGTAGATGCTGAATCCGACGGTCGCGGTCGTGAGCGTCAGATTCATCACTTGGCTTGAAAGCCACCAAACAATTCCGATCTGTACAATCGCGAGCACAAAGAATAATCCGACATTCCGCATCAATCCCACGACGAGGCTTGGATTAAACGCCATCCAGCCCGCCACGACGCCCGTTAAAGCAAGCCCCATCGCCATCCAAAAATAAACTTGTGAAAGAAAGGTGCGCTCAGAAGCTTCCGCTTTGCTGACGCTCACATCCAAAGGTCTGTCTTGATTCATTTTAATCCTCCTTAGAACCCTTAAGGTTTCATTTCGGCTTCGGCCTGAGGCGGCACCGAAAGCAGCTCATCAGGAGAAGTCGTATCCAACTCGCGCTTCACGCTCTTCGGAAAATTCCAGCCGACCGCTTTGCCGTCCTGGAACAGCACGCTTTCATAAGGATGCCATTGAAACTCTGAATAGACCCAAAGCTCCATGAGCTTTCCGTCTTTCATGTAACCGTGCGTTTTTTGCGCCTTGCCGAGGCTCACTTGCACCGCCTCTTTGGTCAAACCGTGTGTGAGCGTCTCATCTAAAATCGCCTGCGATTCGTCTTCGGAAAGTTCTGGATGAAGCTTCACATATTTCTCCTGCGTGGAAGCGCACCCTGCCATCAACGCCAAAAGCAAAAAAATGCCAAACAAGTTCATTATTATGACCTCCGTGTCATTGCGAGCCCCGAAGGGGCGCGGCAATCTCGGCTTTGAGATTGCTTCGGTCGCTGCGCTCCTTCGCAATGACGATTTGTTAGAACGTTTAAATTCCCGTTGCTTGGCGCAATTTCTGCATCCCGAGGCGATGGCAAAAATTGCCGAACGATTCTCCCTGTTCACGTTTTAATTTGTAAAGTTTAAATACAGCCGTCAGCAATTTGGCCACCTCGCCTTCGGGCGTATTTTCCGAATAAACTTCATTGAGGCGCGTGCCGTCCAAATTTCCGCCTAAGTAAATATTGTAAGTTCCAACGGCCCGTCCGACAAGCCCAATTTCAGATGAATAGGGGCGCGCGCATCCGTTGGGGCAGCCGGTCATCCGTAGCGTCATTCTCTCATGCTCAAGCCCAAGCTCCTTTAATACGCCTTCCAATTGATCAATCAAAGCGGGCAGTGTCCTTTCCGATTCCGTAATCGCAAGGCCGCAGGTCGGAAGCGCGGGGCAGGCCATCGAATTTTTTTGGATCATCGACAGCCCGGCCGGAAGCGAAATTCCGTGAGCCGCACAAAGTGTTTCGAACTCGGCCTTTTCGTTTTCCTGAATGCCCGAAATCAAAATGTCTTGCGTCGTCGTCAAATAGACATCGGTTTTAAAACGTCCCACGATCTCTCGCAGCCCGGATTTGAGGCGCATCTTTCCTTCATCTTTAATCCGCCCGTTTTCAACGGAAATACCAAAATACCACAACCCGTTTCCCTGCTCATTCCAACCGAGGTGATCTTCAAATCCCTTCCAAGCGACGGAATGAGCCGGATTTAATTGTTTACCAAACCGGCTTTCCACTTCCTTTTGAAACCACGGAAGGCCGCGGTCGTGAATCAAATATTTCATGCGCGCGTGTTTTCGGCTTTTGCGGTCCCCGAAATCGCGCTGTACCAACACAATCGCTTTTGTGATCTCAAGCAATTCTTCGGGAGACACAAAGCAAAAAGGATCCGCGAGGCGCGGGAAGGTGTCCTTGGCGCCGTGAGACATACCGAGGCCGCCTCCGACCAAAAGGTTGAAGCCGGCCAATTTTTCGCCGGACATTTCCGGAACGATGCCGATGTCATTGGTATAAACATCAACGCAATTATCCTCAGGAAACGCGATGGCGATTTTAAATTTGCGGGGCAAATAAGTTTTGCCGTAAATCGGTTCGACCTCTTGGAGGTTTTTTCCGGAATCCTTTTTGACTTCGACTTTTTCCCCGTTGAGCCAAATTTCATGATAAGCGCTTGTCTTGGCCAAGAATTGATCTGAAACTGCTTTGGCGTATTCGTAGATTTTTAATTTCAAACGATCTTCCGAAGGCGCCGGGCAGCCCAATACATTCCGGGTGTTATCGCCGCAGGCGCCCAAAGTCGTGCCCAGCTTTTCATTGATTCCGCGGATCACGGCTTTAAGATTTTTCTTAAACACCGAATGGAACTGAAAACCCTGCCGCGTCGTGATCCTTAAGGAATGATTGCCATATTGGTCCGCCAGCTCGTCATGGACTAAATATTGCTCCGGTGTGAGGCGCCCTCCGGGAACTTTTGAACGCACCATGAGGGTGTAAAGCGGCTCGGACCCTTGCTTCCGGCGCTGGATTCTGACGTCCCGGTCATCCTGTTGATAGGCTCCGTGCGCTTTAAGGAGCTGTGAGGTATCACGGGAAAAATGCGTGGAATCCTGGGCAAGCTCTTCCTTGATCTTCCCTCGGAGGTAGTTGCTATCCCCCTTAATCCGTTCCATCTCGGGCCTGGTGTCTTGAGGCATCTATTTCCCCGTAAACTGTAGTGATTCGCGTTAAAACCACGTTAGTCTACCGAATATGCCCTCCAGAGTCAAATCGCCAAACGAAACTTATCTTAACGATTAAAGAAAGTGACTAAGTTGCCGAAGATAAAAGGTAGTCAGAAATGAAGTCCCGAATGAGGTGATCTAAGGAAGCAAATCGTAAAAGTTTGTCCTAGTATATATGTGAATTGACAAAGGTCTTTTCATATGGGACACTTTCTCTTAGATATAGTAACAAAAGGTAATTAAACATTCCCAACTTCAATATGAAACACAGCCCCATTAAAACAGGAGGAATTAGAATGAAGAAATTAGTGATTGCGTTATGTGTATGGAGCATCGTGCTGGCTCCTGTTGCTCTGTATGCTGACGAAGCCCCTGTAACAC
>CAZPKZ010000075.1:0-4575 GCA_964587285.1 uncultured bacterium
AAATGCAAGCGTGCTCCCTAAATTGGAACAAGCGCGCTCTTGACAAGGAGGTGGTAGGATGAAGCTTCTTTCCTGGAATGTGAATGGAATCCGGTCGATTCTTAAAAAAGGATTTGAGGATTTTTTAAAAAAAGAAGATCCTGATATCCTTTGCCTTCAAGAAGTCAGGGCACTGCCTGCCGAGGTGAGTCTTCAATTACCTCAGCACGAGCCCTATTGGAACGCTTGTTCGGCCAAATCGGGCTATTCGGGCACCGCGATCTTTACCAAAATGAAACCTGAAAAGGTAACCTGCGGAATGGATCTTGAAGCCCATGATCAGGAAGGGCGCGTGATCACCGCTGAATTTGAAACCTTTTTCCTCGTCAATGTCTATACGCCCAATTCGAAACGAGATTTGTCGAGGCTTTCGTATCGGCAAGAATGGGATTCGCATTTCCTAAAATTTCTGAAACAACTGGAGAAGAAAAAACCTGTGATTTTTTGCGGCGATTTGAACGTCGCGCATAAGGAAAGAGACTTAACACATCCTGAGACAAACCGCAAAAACCACGGTTTTACGGATGAAGAGCGCGGCGGATTTGATCAGATAATTAGAAGCGGTTTTATCGATAGTTTCCGGGAATTTACAGAAGAAGGCGGGCATTATACCTGGTGGGCCCCGTTTGCGAATTGCCGCAAGCGAAATATCGGTTGGCGCATCGATTATTTTTGTATATCATCCGCATTAAGGCCCGTGCTTAAAGATGCTTTCATCTTGCCTGAAATAACGGGCTCAGATCACTGTCCGGTGGGAATTGTGATGGAACCTAATACCTGAAAAGGAGGGACCCATGAACTTGGCGGTGTGGGTGGTAGGTGTTTTTGGGCTTTTCACTTTGATCGGCGGCGCGATGGGCTATTTCAAAGCCAAGAGCACCGCGTCTTTGATTGCCGGAGCCGTCTCGGGCATTTTGCTTTTGGCTTCCGCTTACGGCATGGCGGAAAATATGGGGGCTGCTTACACGGTAGTCTTGGTCGTGAGCCTTCTGCTCGGAATGAGGTTCTTGAAAACATGGCTTAAAAATCACCGTCTCATGCCGGATTTGGTGATGGTTTTCTTCAGCATTGTCGCTTTTCTTTTGACCCTCTTGGAACTCTGCCAGATGCCATGAAACAAACCGACAACCGCCAGAAACAAATCATTCAATCGCGCGCGCAAAAAACATTTCTACGCTCGAAAAACCCATTTGTCGCGAAGGGCAAAGAAAAAGAACACGTCCATTTGCCCGCCGAAAAACCGGCCGAAGGGGAAGAGGCGGAGAAAAAAGAACCACATCCCGAAACGACGGTCCATACCGGACCCAAAGTAGGGCGCAACGATCCTTGTCCCTGCGGCAGCGGCAAGAAGTATAAGAAGTGTTGTATTAATAAAACTAAATAAGTTTCTTCAAACTGTCTGGCAGGCCGCTTTTGAATTCCACGCGCTTTTTGGTGACGGGATGGTCGAAAGCAAGATAACACGCGTGTAAGGCAATCCGTTTTGTCCTTTCCTCGCCGTAAAATTTATCTTTAGAGCCATATCGTTCGTCTCCCACAATCGGATGTCCGAGATCCGCCAAGTGAACTCGGATTTGATGTTTCCGGCCCGTCTCTAAAGTGACTTCGAGCAGAGAATATTTCCCGTTTGATTTTAGAACCATATATTTTGTGACCGCGAGTTTTGACTTTTCCGTCGGCTTACCCGAATGAACGCTCAGGAATTTATTTTCTTCCAAATGGCTTGAGATCGTCCCCGATTTTTCCTTCAGCGTCCCGCGGACCACCGCAAAATATCGTTTCTCGAATTTTTTCCAGCTGAGCTGAAGCCAAGTTTTGGCGGACATGTTTTTGGCGAAAACAATGAGGCCGGAAGCTTCCTTGTCCAGCCGGTGAACGATAAAGATCCGGGCACTTTTATAGGAAGCGGATTGGCGGACATATTCGAAAGTTTGGTAGAAGGCCGTTTTTTCTCTCACTTTTTCGGTTGAGACGGTCAGAAGACCGGCAGGTTTTTCAATCACAATGACGGCTTCATCTTCGTGGACAATTTGGATCCCGAATTCGCGAAGCGGCTTGCCTTTGGCTTTTTTGTCTGTTTCAATCGAAACTTGGTCTCCGGACACAAGCGCGTGGTTGAATTGGGTGACGGATGCGCCGTTTACAAAAACGGATTTAAATTTAAGCAGATTTTTGATCTTATTCCTTTTGTAATCGGCAAGCGTCTTAATTAAAAAGGTGAGTAATTGAGTATTCTCGCGAACGGAGAAAGTTTTAAGCATGGCTAATGAGAAGGTTTTATTTTTCCCGAATCAGTTTTAGGCCTATCCACACGGTGAGGGATAAAATCAAAGCGGTCAGGAGAAAGGGAATCTGAAACCAAAACGCATATAACAGTCCACCCCACGTCGGCCCGATAACGCGTCCCAAACTCGCGATTCCCTGAGCAGTTCCCATGGTCGCGCCGACTTGAGAAGGTTCGGCTTCTTTTGAGATAAGGCTGTTCAAGGTAGGAACATTTAAGCTTCCTCCGATGCTCATGACGCCCAAAATGACGAATAGCGCATTTCGAGACGCAGCGAACGGAATTGCGGCCAGCCCGATCGCCATCAGGATATTTCCGGCGAGAAAAAGTTTTTCTTCCCCAAATCTTCGCGTCAGGATTTTGATCAAGCCTCCTTGAACAACGATGGCAATGAGCCCCATATAGACAAAAAATATTCCCACCGCTTCCGCTGAGAGGGCAAGCTGGTTTTTACAAAAAAGAGGAAAGGAGCTATAAAGACTTGCCTGCGCGAAGACAATGAGAAAAATGCTTAAGATGAGGAAGGGGAAAAATTTTTTCTCCTCCAGTTTCATCACAAATTGCCAAAACTTTTTTGTGAAGATGCTTGATCTAATGAGAGGAGTCGCGTTTCCTTCGCTTCGCTTCACCGTTTCCGGAAGTTTGAACAGGACCAGCAGAAAACTGAGAAGTGAGAGCGCGGCGGCAAAAAATCCGGGAAGGGCAAATTCATTTTCCGGGATAATGTTGAAAAATTCTAAAAATTTTGGATGAATCAGGAGCGTGCCGAGCGCGGGCCCGATCACAAATCCGATTCCGAAGGCGGCGCCGATCAGCCCCATTCCGCGGGCGCGGTCTTCATGGGTGGTGACATCCGTCACGTACGCTTGAGCCGTTGAAATATTTCCGCCCATCATTCCTGCCGCAAGGCGTGAAATAAAAAGAAGCGCCAAACTATGCGCCAGCCCAAAGATCAAGTAAGCGATAGAAGCCCCAAAGGTGCTCAAAAGCATGATGGGCCTTCTTCCGAAACGGTCCGAGAGGCCGCCCCAAATGGGTGAGAAGATCAATTGGGCAAAAGGATAAATGCTGTAGAGGAGTCCGATCTGAACGGCCGTGGCGCCGAAGACAGCGGCATAAAAGGGAAGAAGCGGCAGGATAATTCCAAATCCCAGTAAATCAATGAGGACGGCAAGGAAGACAGTCAGGAGCGCCATGCGGCGAGCATGATCGCCGTTAGTGATGTTTAGTTTTTTCACCGCCAATTAAAGAAACTCGGCGACTAGCTTCTCCTGCTCTGAGTCAGTCAAACCAAGCTGATGCTTATAAAGCGGCTCACGGAGGGTTTCTTCTTCACTTGCCTCATAGCAGGAACGTTCATTTTGATAGAAAATACCGGTGGCAATATACTCTTCATTCACCGCCTCGCGGTAAGCGGCGAAGATGTCGGAGGAGTCATGCCCACTCTTATCGATATCTTTGACATGCTGCTTATAAAAATCGTGGGTGTTGATCTTATTGAACGTCACGCACGGGCTGAAGGTATCCACCAAAGCAAACCCGCGGTGCTTGATGGCCTTCTGAATCACCTCCACCAATTGAACCACATGGCCCGTATAAACACGGGCAACAAAACTACAGCCTGAGCCGAGCGCCAGCGTGAGCGGATTGATCGGAAGTTCAGGATTCCCGAACGGGGTGGACTTGGTTTTCATCTTAAGGCCGCTGGTAGGCGACGTCTGTCCGGTCGTTAAGCCGTAAATCGAATTGTTCATCACGATATAAGTCATGTCCACATTTCGGCGCATGGCATGCACAAAATGGCCCACGCCGATTCCGTAACCATCTCCATCGCCGCCGACCGCGATCACGGTCATTTCGTGGTTCGCCAGCTTAACTCCCTGCGCGATCGGCAGCGCTCTGCCGTGGAGCGTATGCATCCCGTAGGTATTGATGAACCCGGGCAAATTGGAAGAACAGCCGATGCCGGAAACAGTCATGATCTTGTGCGGTTCTAAATTGACGAGGGGAAAGGCTCGCTTTAATGCCGTCAGGAGTCCAAAGTCGCCGCAGCCGGGGCACCAATCAGGATGGACTGTGCTGTTGAAATCTTTTGCCTCAGACATGGGAAAGCACCCCCTGCATTCGATTATAGATATCTTCTCCGGTAAACGGCTCCCCGTCATAACGATTAACCGTTCGTTTAATGCTGAAGCCCGTTTCAGCGCGAATCAGCCGCACCATTTGGGATGAATAATTATTTTCAACGGCAA
>CAZPKZ010000076.1:0-4560 GCA_964587285.1 uncultured bacterium
ATCCAACGCGGCAAAGGGTTCGTCCATTAAAAGAATCGAAGGATTTAAGGCAAGTGCCCTTGCGATCGCGACGCGGCTTTTCATGCCTCCCGACAGTTGATGGACGTAAGCTTTTTCAAATCGGCCTAAATGGACGAGATGGAGCAGGGCACGGGCAATTTCGCGCCGTTTTTTAGATTCGATACGTTTCACGAGGCCGAATTCGACGTTTTGGATTACATTCAGCCAGGGGAAAAGCGCGGCTTCTTGAAAGATGACAACGCGGTCGCTTCCGGGTTCAGTGATTTCTTTTCCATTTTGATGAATTTGCCCGCTGGTTGAATGTTCAAGTCCCGCGATCAAATGAAGCAAGGTTGTTTTTCCGCAGCCCGATGGCCCCACCAAACAAACAAATTCGCCCGCTTTGATTTGGAGTGAAACGTCGTCCAATACCTTGATCTTGCCCTGTTGGGCGATAAATTCTTTTGTAATCGATTCGATTGAAAGGAACGCGGATTTAACCATTTGAAGGTTTATTTTTCGCTTTTTTGAAGAAGGAAAGTTCGTAGAGATTTCTTAAACCTACTTCATTCCTTCCAAGATAGCCAATGTCCTTGGCGCGCTGAGCCGACTCCTGCACCGAAGATTCCATCGGGTCATCCGTAAATATGATTCTTTCAAACGCTTGGTCCAAATAAATAGCGGGTAAAAACTCGCCGGTCTCATGTTGCAGCTCTTGATTAAAGATTTCCTTTGCTTCGCCAAGATTTTTATTGATGTCATCGGTAATCTGAACGTGGCCTTCTAGCCATTTCAGGACTAAGCCCGGATTCTCGTCCATAAATTTTTTATGGGCAACCAACACCGTGGTTGCGTATTTTCCTTCGGGCCAAAGTTCCTTTTCTTCAAACAGAATTTTTCCGCCTGTCTCAGAAACAAGGCGGGATACCCATGGTTCTACGGTCCAGGCCGCATCAACTTGTTTTTTTGCGAAAGCCGTAATCTGATCTCCTCCGCCGATATGGAAAATTTCAACCGTTCCGCCTTGCGTGCGCGGCGCGAGCCCTTTTTGTTTCATGAGATTTAAAAGGGCGACATCTTGAGTATTTCCTTTTTGCGGAGTTGACACTCGCTTTCCCTGAATATCCTCAAATCGTTCAATCTTTGCTTCGGTGCGGACAATGAAGGCAGCGCCTCCGCTTGCGACGCCCGCAATAATTCGGAGGGCGTCACTCTTCGAACGTACAAAGCCATTCACGGCAGGATTCGGGCCCACATAAAGAAGGTCAAGTTCTCCGGCAAATAAAGCCTCAATCGCTTCCGGTCCCGCGTTGAATGTTTTCCATTCGACAACTGTTTCAGGGCCAAAACTTTTTTCGAAGTATTGGGTTGAGCGCGCAATCATGGCTGGAGCATGGGTGACGTTAGGGTAGTGCCCGACGCGAATCTTCGCAGCGCCGCCGGAAGAGATAGACTCCGCGCCTGCTAAAGTTAGAAGAATGATTGCTACGCTTATACGACGGATTAATTTTTTCATTTAGATGTGATACATTTGATAATTCGATTTTGAACCGGTCAACTCAAGAGATTTTGAGCAGATATCAGCCAGTGTCTTTTTATCGAGGATCGCCGCGATGGCGTTTCGCACTTCCAAAAGCGTTACATAGAATCCCGGATGATGCTCCTCCGCTTGGATTTTCTTTTTGATTTCCTTAACGCCGCCGAAAGGGGCGATCGGTCCTTCGACAGCTCGAATGACTTCACCAAGCGTTATGTTCTCCGGCGGACGCGACAGGGAATAGCCGCCGTACTTGCCTTGGACGCTTTGGACGAAGCCAGTTTTTTTAAGCAGCATCATGATTTGTTCCAGAAATTTGTAAGGTGTTTTTTCTTTTTGTGATATTTCCTTTAAGCTGAGAGTACGCTCCTCGTATACAAGGGAAAGCGCCAAAAGCGCCTTTAAAGCATATTCGCCTTTCTTAGTGATTTTCATATCATACTAATCCTATATGATTAGTGGAAGTATACCTCATATTTTGAATTCGTCAAGGGTTAAGACGCAAAGAGTAATTTGTTTTAAAAGTTGTGCTTTGGGAGTACAATATCGCTCCTTATGCCAGTTAAAGAATTCATTCACAAGCATACGGTGTACCTAAATGAAACCAACGCCATGGGCGGCGTGGTGTATTTTGCCAATTTCGTGAAGTGGCAAGGAATGGTCCGGGAAGAATTTTTCATGAAAGCATTTCCTGCGTGGAAAGAAGTCATGAAACTTGTCATGTCGGGCAGTGCCAATATGATTACGGTAGAGGAACATTCCCGCTTCAAACGGCATGCCTCGTTCGGCGACACCGTCATTATTAAACTCCAAACCGCCAATTTGAAGAAATGCAGTTTTGATCTTATTTTCAAAATGTACCGCAACACCGAAGACGAACTCATTTATGAAGGGTGGCAACGGCTTACGTTCGACGATTACAAGGGCAATTTTATTCCGATTCCGGAGCCATTTCGCATTTCCATTTTGGAATATCAAGTTCCAGACGGAGAGCATAAACGCTCATCCATGCGCGGTGAACGGATCAAATCTTCTGCTTGATTTCTCGCGAACGGTAGAGACCTTCGAATGAATCACTTTGTGGTTTCGGCATTTGTCGTCTTTCTCTGTGCGTTAGGCGCCGGCATTTATTTTGTATGGAGGCAAAGATCAAAGGCCGAATGGTATTTCGGGCTGTTTTGGTTCTCCGTCGCCTTCTGGACTTTGTTTGTCTCGGCTCAGTTTCATCTATTTAAGTGGATTTCCGGTTTTACGTGGGGATGGTATCTTCACCTCGGCTGCATTTTTGTCCCGGTTCTTTTTCTTCATTTCGCGCTTCACCTGACCAATCATCATAAAGATTATGCGTTGGTGATGAAGCTAGCTTATGGGATCGCAACCCTATTTATTCTTTTGAATACGTTCACAGACTGGTTTACCCAAGAAACGATTTACCGCGACCGCTACGCTTACCCAAAACCCGCGGTTTTGTATCCCCTCTACATCCTTTTTTTTCAAGTGATCGGGTTTTGGACCGCTTTTTTACTTTTCAAATGGAGCCACACGCTTCCGGCCAAGTCTCGGAAACTTCTCTATCTTTTTTTGACGGTTCACACGATGGCTTACATCGGCTCAATGGATAATTATTTGATCATGTATGATATTCGAATTCCCACTCTTTATCCTTACGGGCTTTATTTAATCCTGCCTTATGTCTTTTTCGGAAGTTATGCGATTCGCTGTCTTGCGACGAAGCGCCTGAATGCATCAGATTCAGCTTCTTAAGAAGTACGGCCTTTCCGTCCGCGGTGTCCGCGGGCAGCATCTTTTGGTGGACGAAAATATCCAGCGTAAATTTATCTCGCTCGTCAATCCGTTGAAAGGCGAAGTCATTGTCGAAATCGGCCCCGGCCTTGGCGCCATTACGGAATTGTTGCTTCAAAGCGGGGCAAAAGTAATCGCGATTGAACAGGATCAGCGTTTCATTGAAATTTTAAAAGGCGAGCTTGGGGGAGATTATCAAAATCTAAAATTGATCCACGCGGATGTTTTAAAAGTAAATCTTAAAAAATATGTTCCGGCCGGGTCCGCGATTAAGGTAGTGGGCAACATTCCTTATTATATTACCTCAGCCATCTTGCTCTATTTAATCGGACACCGTACGCTGATTGATTCCGCCTATTTGACGGTTCAACGTGAAATCGCGGACCGAATTTTTGCTCAACCCGGCACCAAAGCCTACGGCCGGCTTTCACTTTTGGTTCGGTTTTACGCGGATGCTGCCCGGGCGTTTGAAATTTCACGCAATTGTTTCTCGCCCAAACCGAAGGTTGATTCAACCGCGTTAGAGCTTACGTTTCGCAGGAAGCTTCCTGCTTCCGTTGACGAAACCATCCTTTTTAATCTGATTAAATTCGGATTCGGAACGCGCCGGAAAAATATTTTGAATGCGATTTCAGAAGGCTTCCGCGGGCAAGTGACAAAGCCGGAAGTAAAAGCTCTTTTAAATGAAGCCGGGTTTCAGGAAAGTACGCGGGCCGAAGAACTCATGTTGAAAGATTTTATCCGTCTGGCGGAACTTTTCCATGAGCGGTTAAGTTGACTAATCCCAATCGATATGTTAGCATCCCCTTTTAATATAAGGACTTAAGTCATGCCTCATAAAATCAATATTGAACAAGTCGCAGAGCTTGCCAGGCTGAACCTGAAGCCTGAAGAACGTGCCGCGCTTTCAAAAGACCTCGAATCAATTCTGGCCTTTGTCGACCAGCTTCAAGCACTCAATACCGATCAAGTCCAGCCGACGAGCCATGTTCTTGCCATTGAAAATGTGTTTCGCAAAGATGTCGCAAAGCCTTCCCAGATCCGCGAGGCCGTTTTGAAGCATGCGCCGAAGCGCGAAGGGAAATTTTTTAAGGTTCCTAAAGTGATCGAGGGTCAATAAAAATGGAACTCTTCCGGCTCACCTTAAAACAAGCACAGGAACATATCGCGAAAAATCCGGCAGGTTCAAAGGAGTTGATTGAATCGTTGTCGAATCGGGT
>CAZPKZ010000077.1:0-585 GCA_964587285.1 uncultured bacterium
GAACTGGCCCAGCGGAATTTCAAGCGAGATATTTTTTAAATTGTGCTCGCTTGCGTTTTGGATTTTAATCGACCGTGGCAGCGGTACCGGTTCTGGCCGGGACAGGTTTCTTGATCCATTCGGCTTTGAAACCTGTCCCGCAACAGAACCGGTACCGATTCGACGCCGCTCAATTTTAAATTCATTCCGAAAGTATCGGGCCGTGTAGGAATCCTTGACGGAAGTGAGCTCGCGAAAAGGGCCTGAGAACACAATTTCGCCGCCGCCTTCCCCGCCCAAAGGCCCGAGGTCAATAATTTGATCCGCGGCTTCGATCATTGTCCGGTCATGTTCGACGATCACAACTGTGTTCCCGAGATTTTTTAATTTCTCAAGCAAGCGGATTAAAAGCGCGTTATCCCGTTCATGAAGGCCGACGCTGGGTTCATCCAAAACGTAAAGCGTGTCGACTAAGGCAGACCCCAAAGAAGACGCTAAATGAATGCGTTGGGCTTCGCCTCCGGAAAGAGTGCGGGAAAGCCGCTCCAGCGTGAGATAACCGAGGCCCACTTCGATTAAAAACAAAAGGCGGTTTTTAATCTCAAG
>CAZPKZ010000077.1:595-4393 GCA_964587285.1 uncultured bacterium
GCAAAACCGCTTCGGCGACGGCCTCGTCGTGCTCGGATAAAACAAGGCGGTCAAAAAATTCCTTGAGTGATTCGATCGTGAGTGTGCTCAGATCCGCGATATTTTTTTGATTGATTTTAACGTTGAGCGCCTCGGGCTTCAGCCGCGTTCCCTTGCATTTCGGGCAGATGAGGAATCCGCGGTATTTGCTTAAGAAAATGCGCACGTGCATTCTGTAGGTTTTTTTCTCAAGGTATTTAAAAAAATCGCGCACGCTCGAGAAATTCCGGTCATCCGATCCTTCCAAAATCCAGCGCCGCTCTTGGGCGCTTAATTCCGCAAACGGCCGGTCCATCGGAATTTTCCGGCGCTTCGCAAATGCTTTAAGCTCTTTAAATTCCCATGCCGCGCTGGGTTTTGTCCATGGCTCGATCGCTCCCTCGGCGAGAGTAAGCCGCGGATTTGGAACTACCAAATTTTGATCGATCGTGATCACGCGCCCAAAGCCCTGGCATTCCGGGCAGGCGCCGAGCGGGCTGTTAAAAGAAAATTGATTCGGGTTGGGCGCAAGGTATTCGATATCGCAATCGGCGCAGTGAAACCGGTTTGAAAATTTTCGCTCCTGCTTTTTGCCGTTCTTCTCCGCCAAAATGGAAACCGAGCCTTTTCCGTATTTAAGAGCGCTTTCAAGCGAATCTAGGATTCGACTGCGGTTGGCGGGGTTAAGTTCAAGTTGATCGACGATGACTAACACGGACAACGGTACCGGTTCTGGCCGGGACAGGTTTTTTTTACCGGTTTGAGACAAAACCTGTCCCGCAACAGAACCGGTACCGTCAACACGTTTCCTCATCTGCTCCAAATTCATTTCGACGCCTGAAACGATGAAATTTAAAAAACCCTGACGTTCCATTTCATCGAAAATTTCGCGCGCGAAGGAGCGCTCTTTTTTGCCGATCTTGAGCGGAAAGGCAACTGTTACGAAATGCCCGTCAAATTCTCGGACTATCTTCTCCCAAATGTTTCCGGCGCTGTCGCTTGAAACCGGCTGCCCACAAGACGAACAATAAGTGACGCCGACCCGGGCAAAAAGAAGCCTTAAATAATCGTTGAGTTCCGTCTGAGTGCCGACGGTGGAACGCGCATTGGTCACCACATTTTTAACTTCGATCGCGATGGCGGGAAGAATGCCGCTCGCAAATTCAAGGTCGGGTTTTTCAAGGCGTTCCAGAAATTGCCTCGAATAGGCGGAAAGGGATTCCACGTATCGGCGCCGCCCTTCGGCGTAAAGCGTATCAAAGGCGAGTGAGGATTTGCCGGAGCCGCTGACGCCGGTAATCACGGTCAGCGTTCCGTGCGGAATGGCGACGTCGATATTTTTTAAATTGTGGGTGTTAACTCCCTTGAGGAGGATCGCGTCATTCAAAAAATTTGAAACCTAACTGACGAGCTGGGCCTGTTTTTCTGCCTGGACCGCTGATGAGGCCAACATGATTTGATCAATCCGGTCCAAAAGTTCCCCGCCCTTTTCAAGGCGCTGGGAAACGGGCTCCAGACGAACGGAGGTCTTTTTCCTTCCGAGGCTTTTGACCGTGAAGCGCGCGGTCCATTTGTCGCGGTCGAAGAGATGACCGTATTGGGTATTCCGGATGACGATTAAGCCTTTGACCTTATCCGTTTCTTCCAGGACCCAATCGGGGAATGTATTGAGTGCCTCCATGGTTTTCAAAT
This sequence comes from uncultured bacterium, assembly GCA_964587285.1. Classification (GTDB taxonomy): domain Bacteria; phylum Omnitrophota; class Omnitrophia; order Omnitrophales; family Danuiimicrobiaceae; genus 01-FULL-45-10b. Next base: position 2,306 of record CAZPKZ010000077.1, read on the forward strand.
AAGTGTAATCGTAGGGCCGGTCGTAAATAAGTTCTCGGTCGTAGACAATCGAATTTTCTTTGAGCTTGGACGCGCAAGCCGGAATCAAAGCCAAAATGAGGATAGCCAGAATCAGGCGAATCGAGCTTTGTTTCATGCGGGTAATTTTATCTTAAAGCCTTCAAACGGGCAACTAAAATTTCCCTTCGGGCCGCTTAGGGCAGCAATCGAAACGTGATATATTTCGCAATCTTTGTGTTGGCGTCATGCAGCAGTTTCGTTTCGATTTTTAAAGGAGTTTTAGCGATTAACGCCAGCATTTCGTTTTCCGTCCTCACGAACTTACCCCGGTCAAATTTACATAAAAAATTGTTGATCACATGAGTTTTTGAGTAGACGGAATCCAACGTGACGATCCATTGGGTCACGATTTTGGAAAGGCGGGTCAAAAGGGCTATGGCGCTTGCGTCATCTAAATGATGAAGCAAACCGTACAAAATCGCTTTGGTGGGTTTGAGCGCGCCAAAATCATAATCGCTCACCTCTTCGAGAAGAAAGGAAGTGCTTGGAATTTCTCTTTTTCGCGCGATTTCGATCATGGCCGGATTATGATCAATGCCGATGTAACGCTCAAATTTCATTTTCTCCGCGATAAATCCGCTGCCGCAGCCCACGTCTAAAATGATGTCGCCCGCCTGGCTGTCCAGGAGCTTCAGCAAAGGGCGCGTCGGAAGCCCGCCCAGAAACAGGGTCCTCAAACTCCGGTATACAAACGGGTGGTCAAATAGGAATTTGGAGAGTTTCGATAACATTATGAGGCAGGCCGTCTTAACGTGCGGAACAAAATGTCGTTGTCGTAATCATCAACGCAATCTTATCTTAAACTCTGCAGCCGGGCAACTAAAATTTCCCTTGGAAAAATGCCCGGCGGCTATTTTTCTCGACTCCGGTTGTCAAAATTTCTTCCCGGTTTAAAGAACTTTGCCTTACGATCCTGCCTTTCGGATCAATGGCTCCGGAATAACCATTGGCCGAAACCCGAAGAATCCACCGCCTGCTCTCAATAGCTCTCAGCTGATCTTGAACAAAATGGTAAAACGGCAGATGGGTACTCGAAAAAAAACCAGGATTTGAAAGGGCAATCAGAATTTCGGCCCCTTCACGGATTGCCTTCTTTGTCACTCCGGGAATTGTATCTTCAAAACATAAAAGAACTCCCAATTTTCCAAACGGTGTATCCAATACTTGATAAGTTTTATTGGTGAATTCCGGGAGCGTCCCGAAAGGCGTCGCTTGTACGGCTTGGTATTGGCCGGCAATTTTTCCGTCCGGGGCATACAAAACTGCCATATTAATGAAGCCTTCTTGCAGGATGCTTTTTGCGACTTCTTTTGGAATGTGGGAGCCAACTAGAATATAAGAACCTGTCTCGATCGCTAAGCCGGCAAAAAACTTTGGCTCTCTCAAGATATCTTCAGGAAAATCATAAAGAGGGAAAATAATAAGCCTCGGTTTTTCTTTGGCAGCTTCAAGCGCCAGTTTCCGGTATTGTGCCCGGATATAGATTGGATGTTCCACCCTCCATTTCCCGGACACAGGAAGATTATGTTGAATTAATGCGAACTTAACCGTTCCTGATTCATGCTCTTTCAGTATACTTCTTCCCCACAAAAATGAAGATCCTAATAGCAAAGCGAAGAAAACGCAGAGAACAAAAGATCTTAAGGATCTATTTTGAATGAAAAAAGCACATGCGGCATTGAGCCCGATCAGCATTGCCCCGATGCCGACTAAACCTGTGACAGAAGCAATCTGAAATAGACTCAGCGAACCGTAAGAAAACACTTCGATCGCACTCGCGCCAATCGGGCTGATTTGATAAAGCTTACAAACAAGCGCCCAGAAAAAGGGAGCTGACAAAACTTGGAGCCATTGGGGTAAGCGCTTCGCGCCAAAGCTTAAAGCAGCAAAATAAATGCTAAGAAAAGGCGCTACGACGGCAAGCGCCAAAAAATAAACCCAGATCTTATAATACAGCAGCCAGTAAAGACCGAACGCGGCGTAAAGAACACCGCTTAAAGCGGCGGCGAGCAGCAAGTCCCGCTTGCG
>CAZPKZ010000078.1:0-4326 GCA_964587285.1 uncultured bacterium
ATCCGGAGACTTTTCCGTTCGTTTTGGAGGGCGGTACGCCAAATTCGGTGGGCATCGTCGGTTTAAAAGAAGGTGTGGAATTTATTGTCGAAGAAAGCCTCTTGAAAATCCAAGCTCACGAAAGGTCGCTTGTGAAAGAATTAAAATCGAGGCTTCAGGCCATTCCGGGACTTAAGCTTTTTGGAACCCATGACATCAACCAATCAGTCGCTCCCGTTTCTTTTCTTCTGGCAGGAGTCGAGCCTCAAGAATTAAGTTTGATTTTAGATGAATCGTTTCAAATCGCAGCGCGCGCCGGGCTTCACTGCGCTCCCTTGATGCATGAATTTCTCGGGACGGCTCCTCAAGGATGCGTGCGGTTTAGCCCGGGTTATTTTAATACGATCCGGGAAATTGAACAGGCGGCGGAAGCCGTTAGAACAATCCAAAGCCAAATGATGGTGTGAAAATGGACAGTGTGATCCTGACCCAAGAAGGTTTTGAAAAGCTGAAAGAAGAGCTACGCACGCTTAAAAGTGTCAAACGGATGGAAGTGGCAAGGCAGCTGGAAAGGGCCCGCGCTCATGGCGATTTAAGGGAAAACGCTGAGTATGACGCGGCCAAGGAAGCAAAGGCGCAGCTTGAATCCAGAATCCGCACCCTTGAAGACAAACTGACTCGAGCAAAAGTAGTAGATGTGACCAATGCCCCTACCGATAAAGTCTATTTTGGAACGACGGTTGAGTTAAAAAATAAAAAGACAGGGAGCGGTGTAACCTTCATGTTTGTCGCCGAAGATGAAGCGGATATTTCTAAAGGTAAACTTTCCATTCATTCTCCCATCGGAAAAGCGCTTTTGGGGCATGCGGTGGGAGAAACCGTTGACGTACGAGTGCCGGCGGGGGTCATTCCATACGAGATTTTAAAGATTTCACGTTGACAGTCGACTCTTGTAAGAGAACAGATAACAGAGAACAGAGGAATAAAAGCCGGACTTAAACACAAGGAGAATGGTATGAGAGGCGAACGGACTTCTATGAAGAGCGAATTGATAAAAACACTTGTCTTTTTTTCTGCCTTCTGTCTTCTGTTTTCTGTCTTCTGTCAGAATGATGCACATGCTGATTTAGGAAAAGGGCCCGCTCAGAAATTAGCGAGAGGCGTCGTGTATATTGTTGCCTCTCCGTTTCAACTCCCGAAGGAAATCATCCAAACGGCGGCGGAAGCCGATCCCGTATGGCTTGCACCGTGGAAGGGTTTTGCCCAAGGCGGAGGAGCGGGACTTTACCAAATGGGGCGGCAGGGCATCGCCGGCTTTTGGGATCTCTTTACTTTTTGGACGCCCGCCGAGCGTGACTGGGAACCTCTTTACGAAACTTCTTCTCTAGTCCCCGAAGTTTGAAGTAAAAATCTGCGCTTATTTCTTTACGTATTTGAGACGGCTATCGCCGGAGCTTGTCGCTGCGGGAGTTCCTGAATCATACACACTTGCTGAAGGCGCGTAACCGTTAGAAGTTCCAGATCCTGCGAGGCAATTATCATAGCTGCGGCTTACCGGGACACCGTGGAAGCCCGGCACCCAAGAGCCGGCAACGTCAATGACACCTGAAGCCGCGCGTAAAATGGTGCAGGCAGCTCCCATTCCCAAACCGCCGATCGCGCCAAGAAATTCAGGTTTGTTCTTCTTCGCGCCATTTACCATCTGAACCGGGATATCCACAAAACAAGTCGCGACGTTCAAAAGCCCGCGGCCCAACATACCGCCAAGTTTTTCTTTATACACCGGTGAATCCGCCATTTGCCAAACGTCTTTCGCTTGCGCCGACATCGAAAACATGAAACAAAAAAGAGTTCCAAGCAAAATCGATTTCTTCATGTGATTGTCTCCTTGTGGATATTTTGGTTGATGATATATACGATAACAGTAGCGCGTATCTTTTGGCCTATTATAAAATTAAACAGGTGAAAATCAAGGTATTTCCTTAAAAAGGGGACAGGTACAACAAGGCTGTATTGTACCTGTCCCCTTTTTATGGTTTTAAAACAATTTTTCCAAAGTTTTTTCGATCGAGCATTCGTTTGTGAGCCGATCGCGCATCCGCCAAGGGAAAGGTGGTATCCACCACAGGCCTGACGCGGCCTTGTTCTAGAAGATCAATCGCTTTCTTCAATTCTTCGATCCCGCCCAGATAGCAGCCCATAATGGCGTGCTGCCGGACAAAAAGAAATCTCAAATCGATTTGAGCTAATCCTCCGCTGGTTGTCCCGCAGGTCACGAGCCGTCCTTTCTTTGAAAGTGAAGCAAGGCTTTTTCCAAACGTATCGGCGCCGATATGTTCCAATACCACATGGACTCCTTCTTTTTGAGTGAGTTCCCGGGCTGCCTTTGAGAAGTCAGTCTTTTTGTAATTGATCACATGATCGGCTCCTAGTTTTTTGGCGGGCGCTTCCTTTTCATCGCTTCCCACGGTTGTGATCACACGGGCGCCGATCGATTTTGCAATTTGAATCGCCGCAACGCTGACCCCTGAGCCGGCGGCATGAATCAAAACGGTTTCGCCTTGTTTTAATTCCGCGCGCGTCACAAGCATGTGCCAGGCAGTGAGAAAAACAAGCGGACAAGAGGCCCATTCTTCCCAAGAATAACGGTCTGAAACCGTGATCAGATTGCGGCCGGGAACTTTCACAAATTCGGCGTATCCGCCGTCTACTTGGAAACCGATGATTTGATATTGATTGCAGAGCGAATCCCATCCCGTTTCGCACCACTTGCAACGGCCGCAGGAAATGCCGGGAGCCACGATGACCCGGGTTCCTCGCGTAACGTCCGTTACGCCTTCTCCAAGTTTTTCAACCTCACCTGAAATGTCACAGCCTAGGATATGGGGAAGAGGGATTTGAATGCCGGGCATTCCTTGGCGGGTCCAGATATCGAGACGATTGAGCGCGCACGCTCTGACGCGAACCAGCACTTCGCCCGGGCTGATTGTGGGTTCCGGAATGTCGGTCTTGTAGATTAATTGATCGACATCGCCGTGTTGGTGAAAGACAACGGCATTCATCGTCAACTGATTTTGTAGGCCACTCCAACCCCGTCTCGGATGGGATTGAGCGTAGAGATAAAATTGCAGTCATTGAATAATTTTTGATTAAACGCTTTAATCGCTTCTGTCGCGGCGTCGCCTTGCTTTTCGAGCACTTGCCCAAACCAAAGAAGATTATCCGCGATCAAGAGGCCGCCGACGTTGATTTTCGGCTTTGCCAAATCGAGCGCTTTCGGATAGTGTTCCTTATCAATGTCGATAAAAACGATGTCGAAATTTTCATGCGATTTTGAAAGAATTTCAAGCGCATCGCCCACGTGAAACCGCGCTTTATGGGCGAGATTCGCCTGAAGAAAAAAGCGTTTCGCAAGTTCCGAGTTTTTTGCCGATTGATCGGTCAGATGAATGACGCCGTCTTCCGGCATGGCAAGCGCAAACCAAAGGGCCGAGTAGCCGAAGCCTGATCCCATCTCAAACACGTTTTTCGCGCCGGTGAGTTTGGCAAGTTGATAAAGAAATCTTCCTACAAGCGGCCCGACAAGCGGAAAATTAATTTTTTCGCCCAATGCTCCCATTTCATTTAAGGTGGGGTCTTCGACGGGGTAAAGATTTTGAATGTAGCGTTCAATCTCGGGGGAAGCGATTAAGGTTTTCATCCCACCACCTGTTTTAACCCCTGCGGGGTTATTTCTGAAAGAAATTCTGCCGTTTCATAGTTTAACCACCTGAATGAAACGGCAGTAAAACAGGTGGTTGGGATCATCGGAGCGAAATTATAGCACCGACCTATGAAATTTAGTACTATATTCCCTACGCATTGAAGTAGGTCACGTTTCCTCTGCGAGGCCCCGTAGGGGAAACGTGACCTACCTTAGTGTGCTTTTATATGGACAACAAAGAAATTGCCCGAATTTTAGAAGCAATCGCCGAACTGCTGGAAATCAAAGGTGAAAATCCGTTTAAGATTCGAGCTTATCATAACGGAGCACGGATTGTGGAGGGAATGAGCCAGGATATCGCCGATTATGTTGAAAAGGATGCTCTTCGCCAAATCAAAGGAATCGGAGAAGGCCTCGCCGAAAAAATCACGGAGCTTGTCCAAACCGGCAAATGCAAATATTACAACGAACTTAAAAAATCACTGCCCGCCGGAATTTTGGACCTTCTCGGAATTCCCGGGCTCGGGCCCAAACGCGCGAAGGTGCTTTATGAGAAGCTTAAAGTTAAAAGCGTCTCAGAGTTGGAAAAAGCTTGCGAAGGAAGCCGTTTAGCCAAGCTCGACGGCTTCGGCGAAAAATCCCAG
>CAZPKZ010000079.1:0-4147 GCA_964587285.1 uncultured bacterium
GGCGGTACAGGGCTCGAACCTGTCACCTCTACCATGTCAAGGTAGCGCTCTAACCGGATGAGCTAACCGCCCGATTTTGTCTTCTGAGTGGAAAGATACTCCCGCAAAACTTCCTTCATTTTTCGAAGCGCCATTCCGCGATGAGAAACGGAATGCTTCAACTTGGGTGAAACTTGCCCAAAAGTTTTACCAAATTCGGGATAGAAAAACAAGGGGTCATATCCGAAGCCATTTGATCCCTCCATTCGATCCGCGATACGGCCGTAAACAGCCTCCTCAACCACCGAGACCACTTGAGAAGGAGTCGCAAGCGCGACGGCACACCTAAAGGACGCGGAACGTTTCTCGGATGGGACGCCTTCCAGTAATTTCAAAACCTTTTGGCAATTTTTAAGATCATTCTTTTCAGGCCCGGCAAACCTGGCTGAATGAATTCCCGGTTCGCCCTTTAAATAATCGATAGCGAGCCCCGAATCATCCGCCAAGGTTAAACAGCCGGATTGCTTGGTATAGCCCAGCGCTTTTTTTGACGCATTTTCCACAAAAGTTTTGCCGTCTTCTTCAACTTCTGTGATCTGGGGAAAGTGCTTAAGAGATACCAATGCCACGGGAAGATCCGCGAGAAGCTCCTGAAGTTCTTTTAATTTTTTGGGATTGCCTGAAGCGACGAGTAATTTTTGCATTTCGATATGTCATTGCTTAAATCAAAGGTAGGTCACGTTTCCCCTACGGGGCCTCGCAGAGGAAACGTGACTACCTTAGTGTACCGTCCTTAGTGTGCTTCTCGCAATGACACGTAACGTTTCTGAAGCACGATTAATTCGGAGATGCCCTTTTTACCTAACACGAGGAGATCGTCTAGTTCTTTTTTTGAAAAAGGATTACTCTCAGCGGTGCCCTGCACTTCTACAAAGCGGCCGGAGCCCGTCATCACAATATTCATATCGACTTCGGCTTTGGAATCTTCTTTGTAACACAAGTCAAGAGCCGGACGGCCTTCAATCACGCCTACACTGACGGCGGCGATATAATCCGTGAGCGGCAAACTTGAAATGATGCCCTTATCGCAAAGTTTTTCAAACGCATCCGCCAACGCAATAAAACTGCCGGTGATGCTGGCCGTTCGCGTTCCGCCGTCGCCTTGAAGCACGTCGCAATCGACCCACATGGCACGCTCCCCCAATGCCTTCAAATCGCAAACGGAGCGGAGCGAGCGGCCGATCAGACGTTGGATTTCGTGCGTGCGCCCGCTGGGACGCCCTTTGCTGGATTCCCGTTGAATCCGCTCGGTGCAGGAAGCCGGAAGCATTCCATACTCCGCCGTCACCCATCCTTTGCCGGTATCTTTCAAAAACCGCGGGACATGTTCATCAAGGGAGGCGGAGCACACCACTTTCGTATGACCCATCTCAATTAAGCAGGAGCCTAACGCGTATTTCAAAAAATTGCGTTTGATCGTTACTTTCCGTAACTGATTAGCCAATCGTCCATCTGCGCGGCGCATGAATACTCCTTACCTGATTTTTAAAATTTTATGAAGGCGTGGAATTATCCGCACATCCTTCAATATCCCAAGCGCGATCGTTTGGAGTTCACCTAAGAGGCGCATCAATTCGGGATCATCATGGCCTTCGATTTCTCCGCTAATCGGTTGGAGGATCAGCGGAACGCTCGGGTTTACCTTTTCAATCATTTGGCATAATTCTTTGAATTCTGTGAGATCAATTTCTTCGGAACAAATCATTTTAATAAACGTTTCCATTTGAAGCGCAATTTTCAAAAATTGCGCATGTTCCGCCAGAAATGAGCGTTCCTTTGTGACCGATGCCGGTTTCACATCCATCGCGACTACATCGGTAAAGGGGATGAGCGATTCAAGCGTTTTCCATAGGATGCCGTTCGTTTCCAAATAGGTTTTAAAGCCCGCTTGCTTCAGGCGCGGAAGAAGCTGTTTAAGAAAGGAAGCATAAAGAAGCGGTTCTCCGCCAGTTAAACTCACATACGCATGAGGCCCGTGAGTTTGTTCAAGTTGTTCTAAACTTTCCAGAACCGAATCCAAATCAAAATCATAACCCAGCTTGCCCAGTTCATCGCAGTATTCACAGTGGATATTGCAATGCTCGAACCGGACAAACAAATGGCGCTCTCCGATGTGAGTCCCTTCTCCTTGTAGGGAAGAAAAAATTTCAGAAACCGCTGCTGTCTGCTGAGACATAGGAGATGAGTAGCGGGTCTTCAATTCCCGCTTCGTTAAATCCTTTTTCCCTTAAAAGGCATGAATCGCAAACTTTGCACGGGATTTCACCCCCTTTGTAGCAGGACCAGGTCCACTGGAGCGGAACTCCGAGGCGGCTTGCGAGCCGGATGATTTCTGATTTGCGCAGATGAACCAAAGGCGCTTTGATTTCAATTCCTTTTCCTTCAACGCCGCGCTTGGTTCCCACTTTAAGTAGTGATTCGAAACTCGAAAAATATTCCGGGCGGCAATCGGGATAGCCGCTGTAATCGAGCGCATTGGCGCCGATAAAAATGGCTTCTGCCCGAGACGCCTCGGCATAGGAAGCTGCTAAGCTTAAAAAAATAGTGTTGCGCGCGGGCACATACGTGGAGGGAATTTCCTGTGAAATTTCCTCCACATGGCGATGTTCCGGAATGGGAATACCGGAATCAAGCAGAGCGCTTCCGCGCCACGGAAATGGGACCGAAATCATTTGATGTTCAATTCCCAATTGCTTGGTAATCCGCGCGGCCGATTCAAGTTCCCGCCGGTGAAGCTGTCCGTAATCAATGGTAAGCGCAAGCGGAACGTATCCTTCGCGAATGGTAAAATAAAGCACGGTGGTAGAATCCAGCCCGCCAGACAAAAGGCAAACCGCTTTTCGATTTCCTAAAGGGTCCATCGGCCGTTCCTTGAGATTTCGATTTTAAAACGCACCACTTGAATACCCTTTAAACGTTCCCCTAAAAAACGGGTACCGATGTTCACGAAATTGCCTGGAAGATCGCTCACAAACACTTGCAGCCTTCCTTGGCTCGATTTTTTTCGGATTTGTCCGCTTTTGCCAAGCATTTCCTTTAATTCACGAACCGCGGCCGGCGCGGAGTCAACCAGTTTCACCTTTGGACCCGCCACTTTTTGGATCGATTGCCTCAGCATCGGGTAATGCGTGCATCCTAAAATCAAAGTATCAATTCGCTCGCGAAGAAGAGGTGCGAGGTATCGTTTTAAAACCATTTCTACCAGCGGCCCTCTCAAAAGGCCTTCCTCGACAAAAGGAACGAGCAACGGGCATGCCATCGAAAAAAGACGGATCCGCTTGTCGATTTTTGAAACTGCGCGATGATAAGCGCCCGAGGCAACGGTCGCCTGAGTCGCGATCACACCGATCCGCTTTGTGCGAGTCATGTGAGAGGCGCTTTCGGCCGCAGGTTGAATCACATCCACAATCGGCAACGCGTAATGTGCCTTCAGAAATGAAAATGCGGCGCTTGAGGAAGAATTACACGCTACCACGAGCGCTTTCACATGCCGCCTCAGCAAAAATTCCGTGTTTTCCATTGAAAAATCACGGATTTGCTTTTCCGACTTAATTCCATAAGGGAGCCTTGCGATATCACCGAAATAAATGATACGTTCATGAGGAAGCCTGCGCCTCAGTTCGCGTACTACCGTGAGGCCGCCGAGGCCCGAGTCGAATACGCCGATCGGCGCATCCGGAGAAACAGCTTTATTCTTCAATCTCACACAAAATATCGCCTACGCTTACGGTTTCGCCTTCCGGAAAATAAACTTCGCCCAAAATTCCGGAGCAAGGAGCAGTAATTTTAAACGTGCCTTCTTCAGAGATAATTTCAACTAAATCAGCGCCCTCATCTACATGATCGCCTTCTTCAAAATACCAATTATGAATCGTGGCTTCTTCCATTCCGTCCGCGAGCGGTTCTAAAATAACTTCAGTCATAGGTCACAAACCTCTTCCAAGATTGTCGTAGGATTTAATGTTTGGGTTTCGTTCTTCACTTGGCTTCTTGCGTATGCCTCGCCGGCATGGTAAGAACTCCGGACGTACGGCCCGGAGTAAACCTCCTCGAAACCAAGCCTTCGCCCTTCGGCTTCAAGAAGAGCAAAAATTTCCGGAGAGACAAA
>CAZPKZ010000080.1:0-2270 GCA_964587285.1 uncultured bacterium
TGGACCTGAGGGGATTTGAACCCCTGACCTCTACAATGCGAATGTAGCGCTCTCCCAGCTGAGCTACAGGCCCACTAACTTATATATTTCAAGATGAAAAATATACTGCCACTCAATTCTATTTGAGCACTCAACATGACCAGCAGCCCCGTAGGGGCAGGCCCATGTCAATTGAATACTATACCAAATGAGGGCGTAAAAAATCTTTAATCATCTGAATCGCTTCCGCGCGCTCATGTTCGTGAAGCAATTCGTGATAGCATCGGGGAAAAATTTTCATCTCCTTGGGGCTTGAACCAACACTTTCAAAGAAACGTTTCGATTCTTCCACCGACACAATATGATCCTCCCCGCCCGCCAAAAGCAAAAGCGGCAATGACAATTCATTCCCCAAGCACCGAGTCTCACCGCAGCCTTTAAACATCTCGTGGGCCATTCGGCTTGTAATCCGCCTCTGAATCAAGGGGTCCTGCTTATAGAGACTCACTTCCTTCTGATCATGAGACAAAAAAACGGGTTTAATCGGATTTTTCCAAATGAGCTTTGGGTAAATCAGATTTAGAAATCTTGTCAGCCAAAAATAAATCGGATGAGCGTACGTTGCGCCAAAAAATGGCGAAAGCAAAATCAAAGCCCGCCAGTCTGATTGATGTTTAAGGGCAAGGCACGTTGCCACCAGCCCGCCGAGGCTTTGTCCCATCAAAATAAAATGTCGCCGTTCAGTCGAACGGCCTTCGATCCACTGTCGAAAACTTAAGGCGTCGCTTACCAAGTCCTCGAATTGATTGATATACATCCGATCACCCTCAGAGCGCCCGTGCCCCCGCGCATCGTATGAATAAAAAGAAAGCGGTAGTTCGCTTAATCCCTGGACCGCTTCTTGATAGCGTCCGGAATGTTCTCCCATTCCGTGAAGGATCAGCAAAGCATTCGGGCCCTCTTGTTCCCAAGCGCGGTAAAAAAGCTTCGTACCGTCAAAGGACGAAAAATATCCGGTCTCTTGCTTCATCCGCTAAATTTTCTGTTTCAAGGTACACGCGTCGAATGGCACCCTGAAAACGCTCGGCCACGACGGAACGCTTCATTTTGAGCGTCGAAGTTAATTCACCATTTTCCTGGGAAAATTCCTTCGCAAGAAGCGTAAAATATTTAATTTTTTCATAGGCGGCTAAATCTTTGGTGCGTTCATCGATTCGTGCGCGCAGCAATTCATGCACCAGAGGGTTTTGAATCAGTTTCTCGGGGGTTTCGTCCACCCGTTGACCCGTTTGCCTTAAGAACGCCCTCAACGGTTCAAAATGGGGGACAACGAGCGCGGTGATAAATTTGTGTTTATCGCCGACAATCACAATTTGGGAGATAAGCGAATCGCCTAAAACTAAATTTTCTATGTTTTGCGGAGAAATCATTTTGCCCCCGGACGTTTTAATAATGTCTTTCTTCCGTCCGGTAATAAAGAGAAACCCCTCCTCATCGATTCGCCCCAAATCACCGGTATAAAACCAGCCGTCACGAATGGCCGCGCTTGTGGCTTGCTCATCTTGGTAATAGCCTTTCATCACCGAAGGCCCTCTGACGATAATTTCACCGTCTTCGGCGAGGCGAGTCTCCACATGCGTGAGCGGAAGGCCGACAGAGCCGAATTTAAAACGCTCCCACCGATTGACTGAGATGACGGGCGATGTTTCGCTTAAACCATAGCCTTCCAAAATGAGAACGCCCACGGCATAAAAAAATTCCGCAAGTTCCTTCGCAAGCGGCGCTGAGCCTGAAACAAAACATCGCAGGCGGCCTCCCAATTTGCGGTAAATTTTAGAATAAACCAATGTCCGGGCCAACCCGTTCTGAACCCTCAGAAGAAAAGGAAGGCGTTTATTTTGAATCCGATACTGGCTGCTTTTGGTTCCGATCTTGACCGCCCAATTGAAAATCGCTTGGGCCAAAAATCCGCTTTTTGAAACCTCCTCTTGAATCCGGGCGTACATTTTCTCAAAAAACCGGGGCACGCCGCAGGCAATGGTCGGACAAGCTTCAGTCAAATTCACAGGCACCGTATTCATGTTCTCCGCATAAGCGATCGTGGCGCCGCTCATCAAACTGAGGTAATAGCCGCCCATGCGCTCAAAAACGTGCGAGAGAGGAAGAAATGAAAGCAAAACGTCTGAATCGTGAAAAGGGAGCGCTTCTCTGGCGTCGTAACAATTAATCAGAAAATTGCGGTGCGAGAGCGGCACTCCCTTGGCGGGCCCCGTGGTCCCCGACGTATAAAT
>CAZPKZ010000080.1:2370-4045 GCA_964587285.1 uncultured bacterium
GAGGCTGTGGGATAAATCGGAACCACAACGGCGCCAAGTGAAAGAACGGCCATGTCGGCAAACACCCATTCCGGGCGGTTTTCAGAAATGAGCGCAACCCGGTCACCTTTTTGAATGCCTTCCTTCCGCAGGCCCGAGGCCATGCAAGCCGCAGAATTGATGAATTGATTCCAGCTGATGTCCCGGTATTTTCCTTCCCGCTTCACACGGAGCGCAGCCCGGTCTTGGTAACGCTCGGCTTGCGTCAGGAGAATATCGACTAAATTCCGTTCGTTCACGGAAGTTTCAAGAGAGGTCCGGAATTTTGGTTTTGCTTGAAGCAATTTGAGTGGCCCTGACAGTGCGGGCTTGTTGAATGGTACGGAGTTGGTCTTGAGTCTTGCTGGCCTCGAGAGCAATCAACCTGAGCTTCTCGCGCCTGACAATCTCATCGGCATCCATGGGCTGCCTCGCCGGAACGGGGCGAGGAACGGTGATGTTCTTTAAAATCTGCTCGTGAATTTTAGCACGGTCTAATATTTTTTGAATTTCAACCCGGTTGTCTTTGACTTGATCCTGAAGAAGCCGCGTCCGGCTAATCACGTCCTTGAGCTCCGTTTGGATTCTGGTCACTTCCTCGCGCTGACGTTCTGTGTCGTCGGCATTTTGCTCCTGGATTTCCTTTTTATTTTTTTTAAGGGGTAGAAATTCCGGAGGAATGTTTTCGTCCGGTAGGACCGTTTTGTCCGGCGCGCTCTGAGTCGGCGCGGGGCGGGGCGCCGATTCTTTCTTTTTTTCCTTGTTCCAGTCCCACCAAGCTGCTACGGAAAGAAATGAAAGAATCATAACAAAAATCAGCAATGATATTTCTGTTTTCTTGCTCATCATGTTACCTTGATATTCATCGATTCTGAAATTTGGGCTGCCGCTTTTCGATAAAAGCGCGAACCCCTTCTTTCATGTCACTGGTTTGGCAAACGTTTCCAAAAAGTTCCGCTTCCAAATCCAAGCCGTCGCGCAAAGATTTTTCATTTCCTTCCCGAACCGCCCGTTGAATAAGCCTCACTGCCGCTTGCGGCCTTGAGGCAATTTTCTTGGCCAAACCCACGGATTCCTTCAAAAGCCTTCCTTCAGGAACGACTTGATTGACCAAACCGATCTCAAGCGCGTCTTTTGCCGATATTTGATCCCCGGTCAGCAAAATTTCTCTCGCCTTCGCTAACCCGCATAATCTGAGAAGCCGCTGCGTTCCGCCAAAGCCCGGAATAATTCCAAGCAAGATTTCAGGCTGGCCAAATTTAGCGCGGTCTGAGGCAATCCGCATGTGACAGGCCATGGCGAGTTCCATCCCTCCGCCGAGGCAAATCGCATTCACGGCGCAAATCACGGGCTTATCCAAATGCTCAATTTTTTCAAAAACGCCTTGGCCTTTCTTCACTAACTCGATCGCTTGCTCGCGAGTCGAGATCCCGGCAATTTCTTTAATATCCGCCCCGGCAACGAATGTGTAGGGCCCTTCCCCTGTAATCACAGCTACCTTGACGTTCTCGTTCTTCGCGAATTCATCAATGGCGTCGCTTAATTCCTGCATGACCTTCGAAGTCAAAACATTGACTTTATTTTCAGCCGGCCGGCTAATCGTGATGATGGCGACTGTTTCATCCAATTTGACTTTAACTAACTCTCCGCTATTCAT
>CAZPKZ010000081.1:0-3672 GCA_964587285.1 uncultured bacterium
TGTTGCTATATATCGGTCAAATCGTTAAAAGCTTGATCTTGTGCTACTCCTGTATTGACAGTAATAAAAAAACCCTAACATTGTTTTTCCATCGACAATTTTACCATTTCGAATCAGGTTTTGTAAGCGCGAAAACGACACGATTTTTCTTTCGATAAATTCATCGCAATCGAGTGACATATCCGCGGCGCTCAGCCCGGAAGCTAAAAAAATATGCATAAACTCCGTTGAAATTCCGGGTGCGGGATAAAAAGATCCAATCTTTCGCCACCGATTGGCTTTGAAGCCGGTTTCTTCGATGATTTCCCTCTTGGCACATGCCAGCGGCGTCTCGCCGCGTTCCAAAGTCCCAGCCGGAAATTCCCAAATAGTTTTTTGAACCGCCGTTCGAAACTGCCTAACCAAAACAAATTGATCTTTTCCCAAAAGAGGTACAATCACTGCAGCTCCCGGATGAAAAATAATTTCGTGTTGAAATTCATGCCCGTCCGGCGCGCGCATTTTGACAGATTTGAGATTAAAAAGGCGGGCATGATAAATTTGCCTCGCGGAAATTTGTACAAAAGCAGCTTTTTGCTTATGTCTTGGCATACAGATGCGTATTGTCATCCCCGCGCACGCGGGAATGACAATACTACAGGATCGCCCACTTTGAGCCCGTATTGTCTTTCAGCGGAATTTTCTCTCACGGCAAGTTCCAGGCGATCTGAACTGTTCCAAACGGCAAAGAGTTCGCGCCGCTGGCCGGCGCTAAAAAAGGATCTCAGGTTAATTTTACGTTTTTGTTTTACCGTAATCTGAGGTTGTGCCTGAGCTGGATATTTTAAATCCTGCTTTACAATATTCGTAATTGCATTTCCAAAATGATCCACATAAATCACTTCACCTTCTAGCCGGTGTTGACCCATATGAACTTTGGGAACTGAAAACCGGTTCAGTTTCGAAAGAGGTAAAATAGGGCCGAGCGAACGAAAAATATTTTTCTGACTCAGCCATGCTCCAGCAGGCGAAAAAATATCTCTTCCATGAAAAGTAGCACTGACTGGCTTTCTAAAATAACGTGGGTTGACCATAGCCCGGACTTCAAATTTCTTTTCCTCAGCCAAAACCATGCTCAAGATCCCGTTGTTCGGGGCAATTAAAAAACCTCGGGACGTTTTAACACAAATAGCCTGTCTTTGACTTCCTACTCCCGGATCCACAACGGCCACAACGATGGTTCCGACAGGAAGAACGGGATAAACGGAATGTAAAACAAATGCTCCTTCGCGAATATTTTGAGCTTTGATGTCATGGGTAATGTCAAAAATAGTAGCGTTAGGATGAATACTCAGAATGACTCCTTTGATAGAACCGGCGTAATGGTCTTTAAGCCCGAAATCAGTGAGGAGCGCAATAGGCCGTGTCACTTGTCGAATCCTTTTCTTTAAAGATAAGCCGATCGATTTCATCCACCAATCGATTTAAATGAAGTTTATGTTTCGCTGAAATTGCCACTCCTTCTGGATATTTTCTTTTGATCTGCTCGACTTGTACTTCGTCCAAAAGGTCTATTTTATTGAGTGCTAAAACGGTGGGCTTCCCGAAAGCTTTAAGTTCTTCCAAAACTTGATTCACGGATTGATATTGAAATTCATAAGTTGGATTTGCAATGTCTAAGACATGAATCAACGCATCTGCCTCTGTGACTTCATCCAACGTGCCTTTAAACGCTTCAATCAAAGCATGCGGTAATTGATTGAGAAATCCAACCGTATCGGTCAGCAAAATATCCTTTCCGCCCGGAAGTTTTAAAATTCGAGTGGTCGGATCTAACGTGGCAAAAAGTTTATCTTCCACAAAAACACCGGCCCCGGTCAGCGCATTTAAAAGCATGCTCTTGCCCGCGTTGGTATACCCCACAATCGCAATCACCGGAAACGCTTTCCGCTGCCTCCTTTTTCTGAGGAGGCTTTGATGAGTTCTGAGACCTTCTAAATCCTTTCGAAGTCGGCCGATTCGTTCTCTGATTTTTCGCCGATCCACTTCCAACTTTTGTTCTCCGGGACCTCTCGTTCCGATTCCGCCACCGGTCCTCGACATAATCACGCCTTTTCCAACCAGCCTCGGCATCAAATAAATCAGTTGAGCAAGTTCCACTTGAAGGCGTCCCGCACCTGAGCGGGCGCGGCGCGCAAAAATATCAATGATAAGCCCCGTCCGGTCGACGGCTCTAAGTCCGCTTAAAGATTCGATATTCCGCCCCTGAACCGGCGATAAGGGAACGTTAAAAATGAGGACATTAGCTCCAACGTGATTTGCTTTTCTTTTGATCTCAGACAATTTACCTTGCGAAACGAAAGATTGAGAAGTGGGCCGATCAATGGGGGCCATCACATGACCTACAACCATTCCGCCGGCAGAGCGCGTTAATTCAGAAAGCTCTTCCAGGCTCTCTTCCCCTGCACTTTTTTCGCTTCCCTTTCGCCAGACAATCACCAAAAAGGCTTTATCTCGTGGCATAATTGAATTATGTGAATTATGGGGACACTTTACTTAATTCTGAATTAAGTAAAGTGTCCCCATAACTACACACGTACGACATCGCTTGTCGAAGTGCTTTGGGTACAAACCGTTCTCCGGAAACAGAAATCCAATGAATCCGCGGATCTTTTCGAAACCAAATGATTTGCTTTTTGGCAAGGTGACGCGTTCTTTTTTTGATTTGCCCTTTCACTTCATTAAGATCCAGTTTTCCTTGAAGATATTCTAAAATTTCAAAATACCCAATTGCGGCTCGCGCCGTTTGAGATAGGCCTTTCGATTTCAGCCGTTTTACCTCTTCAATCCATCCTGCTTCGAACATTCGATCCACTCGCTGCTCAATCCGCTCATAAAGTTCCTCGCGATCGCGGAGAATTCCAAACATAAGAAATCGAATTCCCTGTTCTTCTAATCCTTTAGTTTCTGAATTCCATTCACTTGGAGTCCGCTTAGAAAATTCAAAAATCTCAAGCGCACGAATGATTCGCCGTCGGTCGTGGGGATGAATCCTACGAGCACGCTTGGGGTCGATTTTTTTGAGTCTCGCGTATAAAACCATAAGCCCTTTCTTTTGAGCCAATTGTTCAAGCTTCCTTCGAAATAAAAGATGCCTTCCGGGCTGCGGCGCCAGCCCGTCGATCAGGGCCTTCAGATATAAACCCGAGCCGCCGACAAAGATGGGAACTCGACTCCGAGAAAAAATCTCGTTCATCGCTTCTAGCGCCAAATTCCTGAATTCGAAAACGGAATATTCTGAACGCGGGGTAATCAGATCAATCAGATGATGGGAAATCAGTGTTCTTATCTTTCGCTCCGGTTTTGCGGTGCCGATGTCCATTCCCAGGTAGACTTGCATCGCATCGCAGGAGACAATTTCGCCTTTGATTTTTCGGGCAAGCGCCAAAGCCAATTCCGACTTTCCGCTGCCGGTGGGGCCTACGATGAAAAGCGCGGTTTGATTCATTACATCTTCTTGGGCGCGGAGACTCCAAGAATTTCAAGGCCGTTCCGTAAAACAATTCGAACGCAGTCCGTCAAAAGGAGCCTGGCCTTGGTCAAAGGCATATTTTCGCTGACGACACGATGATAGGTATAAAATTTATGAAAAAGCGCGGCCAGTTCCCTTAAATAATCCACCACACGGTAAGG
>CAZPKZ010000082.1:0-3591 GCA_964587285.1 uncultured bacterium
CATGAAGCCCAAACGTAAATCGAAGCATCATGGCGCTCGAAAGAATCGCCGCCACCGGATTCGCCTGATCTTTCCCCGCGATGTCGGGGGCGCTTCCGTGCACGGGTTCATACAAAGCATGATGATCTCCTAAGCTCGCCGAAGGCAGCATTCCGATCGAACCCGTGAGCATCGCGGCCTCATCGCTTAAAATGTCGCCGAAAAGATTAGTCGTCAGAATCACATCAAACTGTTTCGGACTCCGGATCAATTGCATCGCGCAATTATCCACGTACATGTGAGAAAGCTGAACGTCGGGAAACTTTTTTCCTGTCTCCGTCACGATTCTGCGCCACAAAATGCTCGATTCCAGGATATTCGCTTTATCGACAGAGGTTACTTTCCTTTTTCGCTTGCGCGCGAGTTCGAATGCTTTGCGGGCGATGCGCTCAATTTCATGAGTCGAATAAACTTCGGTGTTAAACCCGCGCTCTGAGCCGTCCGGATTTTTTTCAATTCCTTTGGGTGTCCCAAAATAAATTCCGCCGGTCAATTCCCTCACCACCAGAATATCAACGCCTTCAACCACTTCACGCTTCAAAGGCGAAGCGTCTATCAGGCTGGGATCAACCTGAGCCGGCCTCAGATTGGCGTAAAGGCCAAGGTCTTTCCGGAGCGCCAAAAGCGCTTGCTCGGGGCGCTTCGCGTATTCCAATTTGTCCCATTTCTCACCGCCCACCGCGCCCAGCAAAACTGCGTCTGAATCTTTGGCCGCTTGAAGCACTTCTTGGGTGATCGGAATACCGTCTTGATCAATCGAGGCTCCGCCCACAACCGCTTCTTTAGTTTCAAATTTAAGATGCGCAAGCACCTCGACCTTCTTGATCACTTTCAAAGCTTCGCGCACGACTTCTTTGCCAACCCCGTCTCCGGGTAAAATAAGAATTTTATACATGATGAGGATTATGACTTCAGGGTAAGACCTTCTTGAGGACTTGAAGCCGAGGCATAGTCCTTCATGGGAATGCGGCCGGCCAAATACGCTTTGCGGCCGGATGAGACTGCTTCTTTCATCGCTTCGGCCATGAGCACCGGATCATCGGCGCCGGCAATCGCCGTGTTCATCAGAACACCGTCAGCGCCGAGTTCCATACAGATAGAAGCATCCGAGGCGGTGCCCACGCCTGCGTCTACAATCACGGGAACAGAAACCGCTTCTTGGATAAATTTAATGTTCAAGCGATTCTGAATGCCGCGCCCGGAACCGATCGGGGCCGCAAGCGGCATGACACACGCCGCACCTAAATCTTCCAATTTCTTGGCGATGATCGGATCGTCATTGGTGTAAGGCATGACGACGAATCCTTCCTTCACAAGCACTTTGGTGGCTTCAAGCAAAGCGACCACATCGGGAAGAAGGGTTTTCTTGTCTCCCAACACTTCAAGCTTTACCAAATTGCCGATTCCAGCGGCGCGGGCAAGCCGCGCGATTCGAATCGCATCCTCTGCCGTGTAAGCGCCGGCTGTGTTGGGAAGAATCGTAAAACGGCTCCGGTCGATATAATCTAGAAACGTTTTTTCATTCGTTTGACCCAAATTGACGCGGGCAATCGCGACGGTCACCAAATCGGCGCCGGAAGCCTTGTGAGCGGCAACCATGACATCGAAGGAACCGTACTTGCCCGTTCCCACGATCAAACGCGAATTAAATTCGTACGGCCCAATTTTTAATTTCTTGTCCATTTCTTATACCTTCAGTGATTTTCGCTCTGCCCGTTCGTAAAGCGCCGCATAATGAACCGCGGATTGCGCCCATGAAAAGTCGCAGGCCATCCCGTTTTTAATTAACTTAGCCCAGCTTTTCGGATTCCGGAAGACTCCAACCGCACGGCGCATGGCCTCGAGCAGATCTTCCGGCTGGTAACCCGGAAAAATGAATCCGTTTCCTTTTCCCGTTTTCGCATTAAATTCCTGAACCGTGTCCGCGAGCCCTCCGGTTTCCCGAACCAGCGGAATGGTTCCGAACCGAAGCGAGATCAGCGGACCCAAACCGCACGGCTCGTAGCGCGAGGGGGTTAAAAAAATATCCGCTCCGGAATAAATCCGTTTGGCCATCTTTGTATTAAACGTGATATTCAAACCAAAATGCTCGGGATGCCGCTTATACAAAATCTTGAGGATCTTGTGATATTCCTCTTCTCCCGTTCCGAGAATCACGAGCTGCCAGTTTTCCTTCGCCATGTCCTCAATCACGGGCGCCAGAATATCAAGCCCTTTTTGATCGGCAAGCCGCCCGACAAACGCGAAAAGCGGAATTTTAGGATCAACTTTTAAATGATTTTCTGTTTGAAGGGCTTCCTTGCAAACCTTCTTTCCTTCCAGATTGCGCGCGCTGAAGTTGGCCACAAGATCCTGATCATGTTCCGGATCCCACTCCGCCGGGTCAATTCCGTTCACAATCCCGGTCAAATCTTCTTTTCGCCGGGCGAGCACGGCTTCCATGCCGCATCCGAAACCTTGAGTTTGAATCTCCTCGGCGTAACGCCGGCTGACGGTCGTCAACACATCAGAATAAACAAGGCCGCCTTTTAGGAAGCTGACTTTGCCATAAAACTCAAGGCGCTCCATCCTGAATTCATCCCAGGAAAGGCCCGTCACCGGCATCGAATCCGGAGGAAAATTCCCTTGGTAAGCCAAATTGTGAATCGTAAAAAGCGATTTTGTTTTCTTAAAAAAATTATCCCCTTGGTAGAGCGTTTTCAAATAAACGGGAATTAAGCCGCTCTCCCAATCATGGCAATGAATGATATCCGGCTTCATTTTAAGGCGCTTCAGTCCCTCGAGGACGGCACGCTGAAAGAAGGTAAATCGCCGGTCATTATCGGGATAATCGCCCAAGGGAGTGCCGTAAAGCTCGTCCCGGTCAAAATATTCAGAATGCGCGACGAAATAGATTTTAACCTCGCCGTGGCGCAGGGTGAACAAGTTGGCGCTTTCCGTCTCTGACCCGATCGGAACTTGGAATTCGTCGCCGACCGGTTCCAACGAAAAACCCTTTTGAGCGATTTTTTTATATTTGGGAAGAAAAACAGAAACGCGGTGGCCTAATTTCGCAATTTCTTTGGGCAAACTCCCGATCACATCACCCAAACCGCCCGTCGTAGCAAACGGGACCATTTCAGAGGCGACAAAGATGACTTCCATCAAAGAACCTTATGAAACCTCAACGACGCAATTCCACGTCCCGAAAGCGTTCGAAACACACTGAACCGGCCGTTGATCATTTTCCCAACTTCCATCCACCAGATAAAGACATTCGTAACGGCCCGGGCTTAAACTAAAATTCAAAAGCCACCGGCCGTCAGGACCCTTCTTGAGCCGGTGCTTCGCGGGATCCCAGCCATTGAAAGAGCCCGCAAGCCTCACCTCATCCGCGGAAGGGGCGTAGAATTCGAAAAGGGTATTTGTTTCTAACTTATTTTTTTGCTTGGGCTTAAATGAATCAAACTCTCCCATAGAATCCCTTCAACCATGATTGAGTGGCACTGAATAAAAAGTATATACCTAGTAAATTCTTATTTCAATATCCAAATCTGAGTAGAAAAAGGGGAC
>CAZPKZ010000083.1:0-2731 GCA_964587285.1 uncultured bacterium
CATCATCCGTCGGATGAAGGAAGTAAATCGTGATCAAATGGCCGGCTTCGTGAAAAGCGGTCATCTCCTTTTCGGAATCCTGCATTTTAATTTTATTTTTCACGCCAAGCTCAATCCGCTCAATCGCCTCGGTAATTTCCTTGTAGGAAATGACTTCCTTTCCGTTACGGGTCGCGATGAGCGCGGATTCTTTGACGATATTTTCGATTTCGGCCGGAGATTTTCCAACCGCTTTTCGGGCCAAATGCCCTACGTCGATAGAAGCTTCGTGTTTCACTTTGTCTAAATAATATTTAAAAAGTTTCTCGCGGCCGTCAAGGCTGGGGCGTATGATATAAACTTTTCGGTCAAACCTGCCCGGCCGCAGAAGCGCCGGATCAAGTACTTCTTCTTGAGCATTCGTCGCTCCAATAATAATGACATTTTCTTCACGGGCCCCTAAGCCGTCCATTTCCACAAGCAGTTGGTTTTGCGTTGAATTGGTTTCCGAACCCCCGCCAAATTGGTTGAACACACGGTTACGGCCCATCGCGTCCAATTCGTCAATGAATACGATGCATCCGCCGAACCCATAAGCCAACGATCTGGCTTTTTTGAAGAGTTGCCTCACACGTGAGGCGCCGACCCCCACAAAAATTTCCACAAATTCGCTGGCTGACATCGAAAGAAACGGAAGTCCGGCTTCTGTCGCAATTGCTTTCGCCAAGTATGTTTTTCCGCATCCGGGAGGGCCTACCATGAGGATACCTCTCAAAATCTTGCCTCCGATTCTCTTAACACGGGTATGGTCTTTAATCAGCTGAACCACTTCCCACGCTTCTTCTTTAGCTTCGTCAATACCGACCACGTCCGAAAAGCGGACGTTGACCTCAGAACCTTTGATTGACTTTTGATCCATTTTGGAAAAACCGCCGCGAAAAACCGCCATATAAAGGTACACAAAGACCACCGCATTGATCGCCATCAAGAGCATCTGCATGGGCATGGTCGCCAACGTGATATTCCGATAGTAAGATTCAAGCGATGTCATTCCCCAGACGGCAAGGATGACTAAAACAATGACCGCTAACCCAATCAAAATGCGGGCGCGATAATTTAAGAAATGCATTTTTAAACGTCGATATGGCTTACTCATTTTTCCACCAATGTTCTTCTCCTAGTTAATCCACACAATAGTTGACTTCGCAAACCTTTATTATACCAGAAATTATCGCGTAAAACTACTAAAATGGGAAGCATGTAAGCTATTCTTGATCCGTAGGTTCTGTACGAGAGCTGTTTTCGGGTTCCTCTTCCCAGGAAAACCACCTGTCCCACTCTGCCGAAGAAAATTCTTCATCTATTGAATCCGTCTCATCAGTATCGGCTTCATCGTAGGGTTCTTTGACAAAAAATCCGGAAGTATCCGACATCTTAAAGGTAGGAGACGCGGGAGCGGGCTCACCTTCCCGGGTCAAAAGCTCCTGAGTGACCGGCACGGTATGCGATTGAGTCTCTTTAATCGGATCTTTCTCTACGGAAGCAATCCCTAATGGCATGCACCAAAATATGGAGAAAACACCCAAAATCATAAGCCTTAAAACTAGATACCTTATCATATTCAATTAATAGCTTCCCGTCGTGAGAATGTCAAATTGACAGCTTAAAATAACCTAATTTTGGCTCTGGAGGTATACTTTTGGAGCGCGTTGCCTGTATGAGACCGAGGCTCCTTAAAAAGCCCTTCCAAAGGCCCCGCATAAACAACTTCGCCGCCGCCTTCCCCTCCCTCAGGCCCTAAATCAATGACGTAATCGGCGCATTTGATCACTTCCATATTATGCTCAATCACACAAATCGAATGGCCGGCGTTGAGAAGGGTTTCGAAAGCGGCAAGCAGATACGTGATGTCATAATAATGAAGGCCGGTTGTCGGCTCGTCAAACAGATAAAGCAGATGATCCCGCTTCGCGGCCGACAATTCCGCGGCTAATTTTAATCTTTGCGCCTCTCCTCCCGAAAGCGTGGTGGCCGATTGGCCGAGCGCAAGATATCCGAGGCCGACGCGGGAAAGAATGGCAAGCGAATTGCAAATTTTAGGCTCTTCTTTTCCGTCAGCAGCGGATCCGCCTTTGGCGGAAAAAAATTCCAGTGCTTGATCGATGGTCATATCGAGGACGCCGCGAATATTTTTTCCGCGGTACTTCATTTCTAAAATGCGAGATTGATAACGCGAGCCGCCGCAGGCCTCGCAGGTGATGTAAATATCCGCCAGAAAATGCATCTCGATTTTCGTCACACCCGCGCCTTCGCATTTTTCGCACCGGCCGCCCGGCACATTAAATGAAAAATGGCCGGCGCTTAAGCGATGCGCTTTCGCGTCGCGGGTGCTGGCAAACACTTTTCGGATTTGATCAAACGCCTTTACGTAAGTCACGGGGTTCGATCGGGACGTTCTTCCGATCGGCGATTGATCAATCAAAAGAAGATCTCCGATCTCATTCCATCCATCAATTCGCCCGACCCGCCCGACGTCCTGAACGGATCTGCCCCGCCACCTTTGATAATTGGCGTATAAAATATCATACATGAGCGTGCTTTTTCCGGACCCTGAAACTCCGGTGATCACAACGAACTGGCCCAGCGGAATTTCAAGCGAGATATTTTTTAAATTGTGCTCGCTTGCATGATGAATTCGGATCGATTTGCCCATACCCACGGTACCAGGTACGGCCGGGACAGGTTCACTATC
>CAZPKZ010000084.1:0-2404 GCA_964587285.1 uncultured bacterium
ACTTTATGACCGATCTTGCTTCTCTCCGTAACGAATTCGTATCGCAATTGGCGGAAGCCTTAAGCCGCGAGGCTCTCGAGAAACTCCGTGTGTCTTGTTTGGGCCGAAAAGGGAAAGTAACCAACCTGTTTCGGGAATTAAACTCGGTCTCTCAAGCGGATCGCCCGCATTTCGGCCAAGCGCTCAATGAATTCAAGGAATTTGTCGAAAGCCAAATCCGCCAAAAAGAAGATTCTCTAGGCGCACAAGTCTCGCGCGCCGATTCCCATTTTGATCCGACACTTCCGGGCTTAAGGCCCCGCACCGGAAGTTTACATCCCATCATTCAGACCATCCGCGAAATTTCAGATATTTTTATTCGTCTGGGTTTTGAAGTCGTGGACGGCCGCGAAATCGAAACCGAGTTTTATAATTTTACCGCGCTCAATATTCCGCTGGACCATCCTTCGCGGGATGCTTTCGATACCTTTTATACGACTCGAGGGCATTTGTTACGCTCACAAACCTCGACCGTTCAAATCCGCGAGATGGAAAAAAGAAAACCTCCGCTTCGGATCATCGCGCCCGGAAAAGTTTACCGGCCTGATGCGGTAGACACGAGCCATTCTTTTATGTTTCATCAAATCGAAGGGTTGATGGTGGATGATCGGACGACCTTTTCGGATTTAAAAGGCGTGATTCATCTTTTCTTAAGGAAACTTTTCGGCAAACATATCGAGATGCGCTTTAAGCCGCATTTTTTCCCATTCACGGAACCAAGCGTGGACGTGGATATCAGCTGGGGCAAAGGGTGGCTTGAAATTTTAGGCGCAGGGCAGGTGAATCCAGCTGTTTTCCGCGCGGTGGGGTATGATCCCAAAAAAGTTCAAGGATTCGCGTTCGGCCTGGGCGTGGAACGAATTGCGATGCTGAAATACGGAATTAAGGATATACGGCTTTTTTTTGAAAATGATTTGCGTTTCTTGAGGCAATTTTAAAATGAAGGTATCGCTTAATTGGCTTAAAGATTACGTTCAAGTCAAAGGTTCAGCGGAGTCTTTGTCTGAACTTCTCACGATGGCGGGCCTCAATGTGGAAAAAATGGAACGCCTCGGGGAGGACACCATTTTTGAAATTGAAGTGACCACCAATCGGCCCGACTGGCTTTCGCATATCGGAGTCGCCCGGGAAATTCACGCGGTAACGGGAAATCGATTGAGTGTACCTTCGGTTCAAATGAAGTTGCCAAGAAAAACTGAAAAATCTTTCAAAGTATCCATCCCGGACTCCCCATTCTGTCCTTATTATTCCGCGGTGCTTCTCGAAGAAGTCAAATCGGGCCAAACGCCTGATTTTATGAAAAAGCGCCTTGAAGCTTGCGGCATCAGGTCCATCAATTTAATCGTCGATATCACCAATTATGTGCTGCTTGAATGGGGGCAGCCGCTTCACGCTTTTGATGCTGACCGGCTCAGCGGAAATGAAATCACAGCACGGCGCGCCCGAGCGGCTGAGAAAATCACGGCGATTGACGGCACGACTTATGAACTTACCCATGATGATATTGTCATCGCCGATTCAAAGGGAGCGGTTGCCATCGGAGGTGTGATGGGAGGCAAAGATTCCGAAGTAAGCGATTCGACTCAAAATATTTTACTCGAATCCGCGTTTTTTGCACCTGCCCGGATTCGCCAAACTGCGCGCCGCCTCGGGCTCGGAAGTGAATCGTCTTACCGATTTGAAAGGAAAGTCGATCCGCTGGGAGTTGATGCCGCAAGGGAACGCGCCGTTCAATTGATCGCGAAATATGCCAGCGTCAAACGAATCAGTCCGGTGTTTAAAGCGGGCAAGCCGCCCGTGAAAAGTGTGAAAATTGCACTTGAACATCCGGAAATCAACCGGATTCTAGGAGTCGAAATTCCGGAGGCAAAAACAAAATCCTATTTAAATCGCCTGGGCCTTCAAGTTTCCGGAAAAGGAAAAAAAATAAAGGTTCAAGCGCCATCCTATCGCTCAGACCTTACTTACCCAATCGATTTAATCGAAGAAATCGCGCGTCTTCATGGTTATGGAAACATTCCGGAAACACTGCCCGTGATGCGGCCGCTTGAGCCTCATGTGGAGCCGATTCTGGCCTTGGAAGAAAAAGCGCGGAATTTATGCGCCGGTTTTGGATTTTATGAAGCAGTTTCATTCAGCCTCGTAGAACCTGTGCCATTTGACCGGCTCGGCCTTTATCCGAACGAACGGGTCAAGCTTTTGAATCCTCAAAATCAAGAATTGAATCTGATGCGTCCAAGCCTTCTTTCAGGTTTAGCTCAAGCGGTAAGGCGAAATCTTTACGCCGGAGAAACCGACGTCCGGCTTTTTGAAATCGGGAATCGCTATTTAGATGGGGGGACGGGATTGCCAAAAGAAGAGCGTA
>CAZPKZ010000085.1:0-1890 GCA_964587285.1 uncultured bacterium
CCGGCGTTGGCCATGGCGAGAATCCCGGTGCTGTCAAATGAAACGTCCCGGCTCACTTCATCTTCAAAGTTTTTCCCCCAGA
The DNA here is from genome assembly GCA_964587285.1 of uncultured bacterium. Classification (GTDB taxonomy): domain Bacteria; phylum Omnitrophota; class Omnitrophia; order Omnitrophales; family Danuiimicrobiaceae; genus 01-FULL-45-10b. The sequence continues at coordinate 83 of CAZPKZ010000085.1, forward strand.
TCGACTGCCCTCCGCGGCCTGTCCCCGTGGGGTCTCCGCCCTGAATCATAAAGCCGGGAATCACGCGGTGAAAAATAACGCCGTCGTAATATCCTTTTTGAATCAGGCCGGTAAAATTCTCACACGTCTTTGGCGCGACTTCCGGCATGAGTTCAATTTCGATAACGCCTTGATTCGTTTCCAAAACAGCCACTGGCTTGTCCATCGCAAATACCGCTCCGTTCTTGTGACCTGCGTTCAACGCGAAAAACAAAATGACGATGCCGACTAAAAATTTTCTCATGGGGATTTCTGCGGAAGATCGCTTACGCTGCTTTTTGATGCGCCTTAACATTTTTTAAGGATTCAATCGCCTTGACGGCGTCTTTTCGGGAAAGCTCGGTCAATTCTCCGTGGTAATATTTCCTGATGAAATTTTCAAGGTGGCTTTGCTCCCAATCCAGTTCGCGGGCCAAATATTGCATATAAAGCTTTTGTCTGAGCGTCAGCCCGTTTTTTCCGTTCAGCCGGTAATGTTTGCTCCGGACTAAATAATTGACGAGCTTTCTGAAACCGGCTTCATTTAAGTCTTTTGAACTTCTGACACCGGCCACTTTCTTCAGAATCTCGCGGTACTCGTCATCGGAGAGCGCAAGTTCCTTTTTGACAATATGGATAAACGCGATCTTTTTACGGTCCATCATACACTTCCTTTTCTAGCAAATATCATACCACTTACACCTTAATTTGCCACATGGGAATATCGATCCTCTGGCGAAACGTCTCGCCCGCGAGAAGCTCTTCTTTGCGCTCGGGCAAATCGCCCCGCTCCGATAAATGCTGGCCGTGAAGCAGGAGCCAAAGGCCTGTGCCAAGCTGAAGACTGTGTTTGCCGTAGCGGTCATTGACGCGGTCAATGGCCTGATCAATCGATTGAAGCGATTTAATTTTCGGGACATCGTCAAAAAGGGAATATTGAATTTCGGAGTCAGGCTCAAGCTTAAACAAGGCCACGCCCGTCATTCGGTAAAGAACGTTTCTTCGATAGAGCCTCTCAAATAAAGGCTCGATCGTGCGGACCGCTTCGAGTATTGAGGAAGTGCCCCGGTCCAATTCGGCTTCGACGCCGGAAGTTTTAAATTCATGGTCTCTCATAAAAATGGCGAACCCCTTGGCGCGGAAATGATGGCGCCTTAATTTAATTAAAGCTGATTCTAAATTCCGAATGAGCTGGGCTTTCACGAACGGCTGGTCCGAAACCGGAGGCGTAAATGTTTTACACTTGCTGATGGAAAGATAGCCTTTCTTCTCCTCCGTCACGAGCGGATAAACCCATTCGCCGCGGAGTTCATGCCACAATTCAATTCCGATTTTACCGAGGAGTTTCTTCGCCCAAGCCTCAGGCCGGGAAACGTAGTCCCAAACCGTTATAAGGCCCTGCTTTTCAAGCAGTGCCACCGTGTTTGGCCCAAAGCCGCAGACTCTTTCAAGGGGAATTTTTTTTAAGAAATGATGAAGCTCATTCGCGCGAACCACTGTAAATCCGTCCGGCTTTTGTTCAGCGGAGGCGAGTTTCGCCAGCGTTTTAGAGGCGCTTAAGCCTACGGAAACCGTGATTCCAAGTTCTTTTTGAACCGCCTGTTTCATTTGAAACGCGATTTCGGGATATCCCGTCCGGTACATTCTCCGGAGCCCGGCAAGTTCGGCGAATCCTTCATCAATCGAATACTCCTCAACCGCCGGTGTAAAACGGCGGAGGATGTGAAACATCCGCTTCGAAAACAAACTGTAGGCTTCGTAATCGCTCGGAAGCGAGATTAATTCCGGGC